>DDBL01000012.1:33380-51252 GCA_002333425.1 Leptospiraceae bacterium UBA2033 | reverse complement strand
AAATTAATTAAGGTAGCGCAAGAATATTTAGGAGAAGTTCATTTTTCTTTACTGATTTTCCGCCTGTTCCAACCCCCCCTAATTCAACAAACCCAACCTCTTTAATATCGCAGGTAAGAAGTGCCGAAACTCCACCAATGGGGAAGCCTATTTTACGTATGTTCTCTACGCATTCATCGACCCCTTCTTTTTGATAATTCTTTTCGGGATTAATTGCTATTATATTCAAGATTAATAAGTCTGACAATGCACTATAATAATGGGATGATTTGTATGGAAGAGAGTTTTTAAAGTTAGTCGTAAAATAAAAGTTATCGATTTTCTTTGCCTCGTATTGTAACCGACNNTTTTTAGCATAAATATTTTCCTTATATTTGTTTAGTCGCAAATCGTAGATTCTTTAATTTATATTTCGCAATTATTTCCCGAGTTGATTTTCAATTTGCAGTAAACATCCATTACCTGCACTGTCTAATTGTCTGAGGTTTGCTTTGAAAGTAAATCATACATTCTTCTGTTTCTGTAAAATCGGTGCAACTTGTTTTGGATTGGTCCTGATCATTGGGAAAAAGCATTGTGCATTCATTACAACATTCATTCTTATAATTTCGATTTAAAGTAAATCCATTGAAAATATCTTTCATTGTTTTAAAATTTTTCGGGAATAGGGCAGCATTCGTGTAAGCATGAATTACGAATAGATTTACACCATCACTTGCGTAAACGATATAACCATACGTTTTTCGTTTGTGCTTGAAGCCCATTGTTTTTGCCCAATAGCCTTCTAAGTGGTAGAGTGGGAATTCTGCCTCTCTATCAAGACTTGTATAATTTTCTGCCCAGAGCTGTAAATTTTTCAAAGTCTGAAGGAAACCTTGCTTTAGATCGCGGGCTTCTCTTGGGAAGACATAGATTTCCAGGTGAATCCGATCTTCTTCGCTCGAAGCAACTAGAATTGGTCTATGTTTGTGATCTTCGAGAGATTTTGTCAATTCCCAATGCACAGGCAACTCAATACGGAAATTATGAGTCTTGAAAGTATAGGTCATCCTTTCATTTGCAAAAAGGAGAGAAATCGTCGTGAGATAGAGAAAGAGTAAAATCTTTATCTTCATACAATATATAATACGAATGAATGCTAAAAAGAATAGAATAATTTTTATTTTTTCCAATTTTACTTTTTGACTCATAGAAATAGCAAAATTACCTTGTTATGAGATAGAAATAAAATTCTAATTTTTTTGAAAAAATTAGATTAGAGGAGCATTTAAATGACAAAAATTGCAATTAACGGTTTTGGCAGAATTGGAAGACTCGTTCTCCGTGTTGGTTTACAAGATCCCAATTTAGAATTTGTGGCAATCAATGATTTGGTAACACCTGACAATTTAGCTTACCTATTCAAATATGATTCAACTCACGGTAAATTCAAAGGAACTGTAGAGCATGATGCAGAAAATATCATCATTAATGGAAAAAAAATTAGATGCTTAGCTGAAAAAGAGCCTGAAAAGCTTCCGTGGAAAGCAATGGGCGTTGAATATGTAATCGAATCTACTGGTAGATTTACAGATAAAGAAGGTGCGGGCAAACACTTGTCAGCCGGTGCAAAAAAAGTAATCATCTCCGCTCCAGCCAAAGATAAAGACGTTCCAACTTATGTATTAGGCGTAAATGAATCTAAATACAATCCTGCCACTGAGCATATTGTTTCCAATGCTTCTTGCACAACCAATTGCCTTGCTCCTATCGTAAAAGTAGTTTTGGATAATTTTGGTTTTGCTGAGGGGCTAATGACGACTGTCCACGCAATGACTGCAACCCAACCAACTGTAGACGGACCTTCCAAAAAAGACTTCCGTGGTGGACGTGGGGCAGCACAAAATATTATTCCCTCATCAACTGGTGCGGCAAAAGCAGTTGGGCTTTGTATTCCTGAAGTTGCTGGAAAGTTAACCGGTATGTCTTTTCGTATTCCAACACCTGACGTTTCCGTTGTAGACTTAACTGTGAAAACAGTAAAGCCAACTTCTCTAAAAGAAATTAAACAAAAAATGAAAGAGGCTTCAGAAGGAAGTCTAAAAGGAATTTTGGGATACACAGAAGAAGCAGTTGTTTCTTGTGATTTTACTAGCGATCCACTGTCTTCTATTTTTGATGCGGATGCTAGTATTGAGCTAAATGCAAACTTCTTCAAATTAGTATCTTGGTATGACAACGAGATGGGTTATTCCAATCGAGTTGTTGATTTAATAAGATATATGGTAAAAAAAGGATAAGATGAATCTACCTCGTATAGAAAATATTGACGTTAAAGGCAAAAGAGTATTTTTAAGAGTGGACTTTAACGTCCCTCTTGATAACGGAAAAGTAGGGGACGAAACTCGTATCACCAAAACTCTTCCGACAATCGAACTTCTTCTCAATAGAGGAGCAAAACTCATTGTAGCAAGCCATTTAGGAAGACCTGATGGAAAGGTTAATCCCAAGTATTCGATGAAACCTGTCCAAGAAGCATTTGCGGCTATTCTAAAGAAACCTGTACAATTTTCTGAAAAGATCATTGGTAGTGAAGTAGAAAAACTTTCGCATGACTTGGGTGATGGAGAAGTGTTACTTTTAGAAAATCTTCGTTTTCACAAAGAAGAAGAAGAGAATAACGCTGATTTTGCGAAAAAACTTTCCCAATTAGCTGACCTTTATATCAACGACGCATTTGGTGCGGCACACAGAGCACATGCTTCTACAGAAGGGATTACTCACTATTTGCCTTCGTATGCAGGAACTTTGATGTACAGAGAAATTGAAATGCTTACCGGTCTAATCACTAAACCAGAAAAACCATTTGTAGCTATCATCGGCGGAGCAAAGGTTTCTAGTAAAATCAAAATTCTAAACAACCTATTTAACAAAGTAGATACTATGTTAATCGGTGGTGGAATGGCTTATACATTTCTAAAGTCCAGAGCAGTTCCAGTTGGATCTTCTCTTGTAGAAAAAGAATTTGAATCCCAAGCATTCCAAATCATAGACAAAGCGGCTTACGAAAACGTAGACTTTCAACTTCCAGTTGATCATGTGATCGCAGATTCTTTCAGCGAAAAAGGAAAAATCAAAACTGTAGATAAAATGGGAATCATAGATGGTTGGATGGGAATGGATATAGGTCCAAAGACCATCTCTGCTTACGAAAAAATCATCAAATCCGCAGGAACGATTCTTTGGAATGGTCCAATGGGTGTTTTCGAAATGGATAAGTTTGCCAATGGAACGATTCAAATTGCAAAAGCAATTGCAAAATCTAACGCAAAATCAGTAGTAGGCGGTGGAGACTCTCTTGCGGCTATCGCTAAAGCAGGTGTCGAAGACAAAATCACTCATATATCTACCGGTGGTGGAGCATCTCTAGAATTTTTAGAAGGCAAAACCTTACCAGGCGTAGCCGCACTTTTAAAGAGTAACAAAGACTAACTATATTAATAGCCTGCGGCAGCAAGCCCACTGCTAAGTGACTAAAAGTCCGAGTCCAGCACGGCAAGTGCTGGCTTGTTCCGCACGTAAGGAGCATTTATGCGCAAGAAAATCATGTCTGGAAATTGGAAAATGAATTTGAATCTCGCACAAGCAACTGAGCTTGCAGAGGGAATCAAAAAAGGTTTGGATTCTAAAAAAACATCTTTAGAACTTCTAGTATTTCCTTCTGCCCTTCACTTACAAAAAGTAACAGAGATTCTAAAAGGAACTTCTGTTCTTGTTGGGGCACAGAATATTTACCCATCTGGACTTGCAGCATACACAGGAGAAACCTCTACAGATCAACTGAAAGACTTGGGAATTTCTCATGCGTTAGTTGGTCACTCAGAGAGAAGACAATTTCTTGGTGAAACAGATGCATTTTTAAACCAAAAAATCCATTTTCTTTTGAAAGCTAGCTTTGTTCCTGTATTTTGTATTGGAGAAACTTTACAAGAAAGAGAAGCAAACAAAACCTTCGAAGTAGTAAAACGTCAGGTGACAGAGGGCTTCAAAGGTGTAAGTGCAGACGATGCAAAAAAAATCATCATCGCTTATGAACCAGTTTGGGCGATTGGAACTGGAAAAGTAGCAACCCCCGAACAAGCAGAAGAAGTCCACGCTTACATAAGAAAGGAATTGGTTTCGCTTTATAATTCAGACATTAGCGAGTCTATTTCTATTTTGTATGGCGGATCTGTGAAACCGGATAATGTCAAATCTCTTATGGAAAAACCAAACATCGACGGTGGTCTTGTTGGTGGAGCAAGTCAGAAATGGGATTCCTATTTAGCTCTCCTTTAATTCCGAATAGCTTGACTTACATCTATTCTTTAAGAAATTGGTAACACTATGGGATTTTTAATCGGAACAGTTTTAGTATTTTTTGTAATTGCTTGTTCACTTCTTATACTTTTAGTATTAGTGCAAGCGGGTAAAGGTGGCGGACTTGGTGGGATGATGGGTGGAGCGAGCCAGACAGCATTTGGTTCTTCTAGTGCAGACGTTCTCACTAAGGCGACAAGAGTAATTGCGATTTCGTTTATCGTTCTTTCTTTGTTACTTTCTTTTTTATTTGCAAAAAAAGAAGAAGTAATCGAGCCATTAGCTCCTCAATCGGAAATCATTCCCGCTCCAGATGAATCTAAGGCAGCGGATACTACTGCTAAGCCCGTAGAATCTACCCCTGCCACAACGGAAGCTCCAGCTAAACAGTAGTTATACAATGCAGGGATTACTCTATAGTACCCTGCTTCTTAATTGTTTTTACAAAATATTTTTCAGGTTTCGGACAAGCCTAACTTGCATACTTTCATCTAGCCTATGACCAGACTCAGATTTAATTTCAAATAAATCGTCTACTTCTGAACCTTTCGTATTTGCTTGAACAGAGAGTATGTCCATACATTCCAAATAAAGCATACGGGCAATATTGCATAATAGACCAGATCTATCCTTGGTTTGAATTCTAAGTTTCGTTAAATCTTGATTATCCTCATTTTTGAAAGAAATTTTTGCATGGGGATCTTTGGGGTTATTGTTAGCCATTTTCCCCTTTTTTATCATGTAGGAAGCAATTGAAATTTCTTCACGAAAAAGTTGTTGCATTTCTGTTTTAAGTTTTTGTAATTCAGTTTCATTCAATTCAGCATTGCTCGAATGATGAATTAAAAATTCATCTTCTATTTGTCCATTTTCCAGACTTCGAATGCTTGCACCTAAAATATTCCAGTTATTTGCAAAAAGGACTGACGTTACGCGATATACAATCCCCCTTTCATCAGTTGCAAATAAAAGTTGGAGTCTGTAATTTGCTCCTTCTCGTTTAAATTCCAATCTTAAAAATTCTTCTTTTTCCATTGTAGTTGTTTGCATAAGCAAAGGATATATATGTTTTTGATTGAAGTAAATCTGTCAAGTTTAAAAAACTCCCAGTTTCCCTTTGGAAAATTTGGGTATTTCGGTTGCGGGTCGTTATTGTGATTAGAAGGGGCTGAATACTTTCAGCCCAAAGAGGATTTCATTTACAGGTCGTTTTTGTGATCAGATTCGAAATGGTAAACACTGATCGGCTTTTTTATTTCTCTAATTATCGTATTGTTTTACAAAGAAATCCCAGTCAAGAGGTTTACATTTGGCATGTTGATGAGCTGGTATGTTATTGCCATGCCATGCATTTGCCTTTGCTTCATGTTCATTCGGAAATACAACCGATGAATCTCCCGAGCTTTGTCCATCTGCTGTACATTTTTTGGTCCATTTATCATGTTTCAAACATTTGCGTTTTGTATCTACACAGTTCATATTCGGTGATCCATCATCTCCAAAATAACTTGGTCTTTTATCTGGCGGATATTCACTAATAGCCGCCATTCGTAAAGCGCCTTCTTTAGTAGAGTCCTTAGTGATATAAAGAGGTCCATAAGCGTTATGTGTGTCGTGGTATTCATAACCTTCCGATTGAACGCAGTTTTTATGTTCTGGTTGTCTTCCTCTATTTGAATATTTGACCAGAGGAGGACAAGGGTCGACATGTCGAACTTCCAATTCAAATGGTCTTGCTACTTCTAGTATACAATGAAATTCATATCCATAGCGGTTAACAGATGGTAAACTCGCACGATAGTGAAAGTAAGTATCGCTATGTTTTACTTTGAATCTGTGATCAAATGGTTCTTTGGTTTTGGAATCTATTCCAGAGGTTTCGTATCTTTCTGACCATTCATTCCATCTAGCATGTCTGCCATGTTTGTCCAAGTAAAGACCGTTTAGTGACATGTGTGGCACTGGTGGGACTTTGTTGAAACAGTAATCATCAGCTAATGCATAAGCGGAATGTAACTCTGATGAGGCAACTCTTCTTCCAGCAACATCTTTTGTGTCATAGGGACGAATGCAACTGTCAAATGGGTTTCTCGGATTTGGTGCCCAACTTGGACTTCCATTAGGGGTATCAAATGGTAGATACGCCTTGTAATCCTTACCCGGCGGATCATCGTGATTAGGCGCAAGAAGTTTTCTAAGATGATTGTCTTTGTAGTTTTCCTTACGTGGTGTTCCTTCTAATCCTTTGCAATAAGCTACTAGGTTTTTTAGACCTTCTGGTTTGTTTGAGGTTGGATCAAAATTTTCATTTATGATGTATCTCCACTGCATATAATTTGGTAACATCTTGATGGAACTTTGCACTTCTTGTCCATTGAAGTTAACGTCTTTGTTTAAGTAACGATTTTTGTTTTGCGTACCAGGAATTGTAGAGCGAAACCATCTTGCGTCAATCACCGCTCTAACATAGCCTGGCAGTGCTCCTCTTTTTCCATTTTCGTCAACGGGTAATGCAGGGAAACCGAACGATGCTCTCACAGATCCTTTACAACTTTCTGTTGCATAAGCACAGCAGCAATTAAATCCATCATAATTCATCGTAAAAATTCCATTCTGACAATTTCCAAAATATGTTTCACCAACAAGCATCGAAAGATCTTCTTCATATCCTTGTCCGAGAAAGTCTTTTTCTAGTCTCGCTTTTGAATTTGTTACATTGTCTATGTCCACAAGTCCATCTGGCTCTGACGAAGCATAAAGTCCCCATGACATTAAAGGAATTCTTCTGTGCGGGTATTTGGGATCGTGAAATTCTTGTTCGGTGACAAGATTGTCTCCAAAGTAATCTCTTGCTGGAATCTCTGGTACAAGTTCTAAGCCTGATGAATGTTTGATTCTAGACTCTCTGTGGTTTGAATGAATTGAGTAAATATTTACCCAGAAAAACAAACCTGCAAAGATGAGCCATCCCAAGCCGATCATTTTATTCGTAAATTTCACTTTTTTAATCATTCGATTTAAAAATCTCCTAAATCCCATTTTCGATTTGTACATTAATTTTTGATTGTATATCCGGTCAAACGCATTGAACCTATATAATTCCTATCGGTTTTTATTAGTTAAATCCTTTACCTCAGTTGGTAATTTCGCCCAGATATAATAATTCCAGTAAATCATTCCAACGTGTAAAACATCATTTTCAGTAAACCAGATTCCTTTTGCCCATAAAAATTGAGTAATACCTAAAATCATAGATACAGCGTATAGTAAAATTACTCCAATGAGGATAATCCATGTATTGCGTAAGTATAAATTCATTTTGTCATTGGTTTGTTTGTATGCTTTTGCATAAATCCAAATAAAGAAAAACACACTTGGAGTGGATGCAAGACTTAAAAATTCAAATGAAACCAAAAACTGAATTGGAGTAAATGCGCCATAGAATAAAAGCCCAGAATATACAATCGAATTGACTAGCGCATAATAGGTAATACCCTTACGAAAATTTCCAGAGGCATTCGAGTGAGCACAGGCTACTAAAAATGCGTTCATACCTAGACCGGAGAAAAATGCGTAATTGATTTCCCACCAATTTGTCCATCTGCAAAATTCTCTACCTGGACATTTTAGTTCATACCCAAATGCTTGGTAACTCGTTCCAGCTAGTACTGCTCCAAATCCAGTCAGAAAAAGTCCGATTCCAAACCAATATCTAGATTTTTGGTTTTGGGTGTTTGTTAAAAATTTATAGCCAATGAATATTGTAAAAAAACTAACAAAATACACGATGATTGATGAAGTAGGTTGACTTAATATAAAGTCTAACGTTCCAAGTTGGAAACGCATCCAATGTTGCGTGTTTAAAAAAGCTTCTGGTGTAAGTTTTGGTGAATACTCAATAGTATCCAGTCGATTGCACGCTGTTAGGATTAGCGCAATTATTGTATAAAAAAAGAAATAGATTATCTTTTTGTTCATTCTCTTTATTTCTCCTTGGCAAAGATTACGTTTTAAAATTTGGCAAAATAAGTCTATTGAAAATTTGGAAGATTTAAGAATTTCACTCGAATATTTCTAGTAGGTTGATCAAAACCATTTTTATTTCTTGAATATGTATAGTATAGCCATAAACCTAGAAAAAGAGAGATACTATGAAACCATTCCTAATTTTGATTCTATTTTTATCCTATAACATTTTAAACGCTAATCCAGAAAAAACATCTGAAACATTATTAGATGCAGTAGCTAAGGGCAATTTACCGCTTATTCAAAAGGAATTAGCTGATGGAGCCGATATTAATTCATTTGATAACAAAGGAAATACTCCTCTTCATATAGCTGCATTAAAATCCAATTTAGAACTTATAAATTTTCTTTTAACAAAAAAAGCTAACATCAACCAAAAAGATGGAAATGGAGATACGCCGCTTGCGAACGCGTGTGCAGTAGGTTCTCTGGAGGTGACAAAGTTTTTAATAGAACATGGAGCAGAAATAGATTCCAAAAATCAAATGGGATGGACGCCTTTAGAGTGGGCGTCTAATGAGGGTTATCTCTCAATTGTTCATTTTCTAATCGAGAAAGGAGCTGACATAGAGCCACTTTATGCAGTTGATCAAAAATTTATACAAGCAGCAAAACATGGAAACTTAGAGGATATGAAAAAGTATCTGAAGAAAGGTGCGAGTATCCATGCAGTGGATGAAGAAGGAATGACTGCTTTTTTATACATAACAAGAGACTATACAAAGAAAAATGAACACTTAGAATTGATTCAATTTTCAATGGAAAATGGGGCAGATCTAAAAGACCGAAGTTCAGATGGTAAAACTCCTTTTATTTTTGCAGTGGATAATGGTTATATGCCTATCATTCAATATTTAATCGAAAAAAAGGCAGACATAGAAGAGCGTGATCCAGACGGAAGAACGATTTTAATACTTTCTGTTAAGTCTGGTAATCTAGATTTATTTAGATTTTTATTAAATAAAAAAGTCGACTTAAATGCTTTAGATAATAATGGACAGACAACTCTGCATTATGCGGCAGATAGTGGAAATTTAGAAATTCTAAAAGAGTTAATCAAAAAAGGTTTAGATGTAAATCATAAGGACAATTCTAAAGAAACTCCACTTCATTTTGCCGCAAAGAATGGTCATTTATTGGCTGTGAAAGTACTCATCGAATTTGGTGCAGATAGAAAAATTAAATCAGATAATTATCCGTATGCAATACCACTTGATTTAGCTCGTCGTAAAAATCACCAAGATGTAGTTGCATATTTGGATTCCAATGAACAAAAAAACTTAGATCTTTCCAAATTAAAAGAAATTGCGAAAGGAATGAATAAATTAAACGTTGAATTTATAAATAAGTTAAACGCAATAGACAGCCAGGACAGAACAGCACTTCACCGCGCTTGCAAAAATAACCAAGTAGAAGATGTAAAATTCATCACCTCTTACAAAATAAAAGTCAATTTAAAAGACAAACAAGGATTAACCCCTCTTCATATTGCAATACAAAATGGAAATTTGGAAATTACGAGGCTTCTCTTATTAGCCGGTGCAGATAAAAATGTAAAGAACAAAGACAATCAAACTGCACTGCAAATCGCTGAGAAAAATAAGAACACTAAGTTGATTGAACTTTTGAAGTCTTCTCAAATCAAATCTGTAGTTCCTAAAAATTCTGATTCAGATGACTTTATTATTGAAGAGAGTGTGGAAGAAGAGACTAGTGAAGAGTAGGTTCTATTTTTAAATTGACATTCTAATGATGACGGTGTATGATGACGCTATGAGAACAATACTAGAAATACCGAAAGAAAAGGTAATGGCTCTAGACATGGTTTGTCGAACCGAAAAAATTTCGAGGGCTGAACTTGTACGTCGTGCTATTGATAAATACTTACTAGATATGCCCAAGGCAAGAAGAGACGCAAGTTTCGGAATTTGGAAATCTAAAAAAATTGATTCTTTGAAATACGAAAAATCCTTGCGAGACGAGTGGACTTGAAAGCAGTCCTAGATACAAATATTCTAATCGACTACCTTTCAGGCTATGAAGAGGCGAGTAAGGAAATCAAGCTTTATAAAGAGCCAGCAATTAGCATCATCAGTTGGATGGAAGTCTGGGTAGGAGTGGATAAGGAAGATGAGCCGCTAGTCCAAAGCTTCCTTTCTACATTTACAGTCCTACAAGTATCGCAAGAAATTGCAATAGAAGCAGTCCAACTTCGAAAAAAACACAAACTCAAACTTCCCGATGCAATCATCTGGGCAAGCGCAACTCACCAGGGGTGGACGCTCGTTACCCGCAACACCAAAGACTTTAAAAACTCTCTCCCGGGAATTCGTATTCCATATAAATTGTAATCCCAGAGTAGGCGAATCGAAAATTTCTCATCAAAATCAACTTGACAATCAATTTTCTTAGATAAGAAATATACATAAGCTAAATTGATTTTCGTAAACTGTCATCCTGAGCTTGTCGAAGGATACTACAACTATTTAGTATGGATTCGACAGGCTCGCTAGATCTACCATGACACCGGAAATCCAAATTTTTCAGCTACAGAAGTAACCCTTTTGTCAAAACTGTAAAGGGACATTTTAGATACTTCAAGTTGATTCTTGAAATAAATTGCTGTAGCTAAATGGATTGCATCAAGGGAACGACAATCAGCAATTTCTCTTTTTAACTCAATTATTTTTTGAACATCTTCTCCAATATTTAGAAGGTTACATTCAGAAAGCATTTCTTTAATCTTTTTTTCTTGAACAGAAAGCCACTTTGAAGGAAGTTTTTTACTATTCGCTTTATAATAGCGCCTAATTACTATTAAACTCTCTATTCCAGTTAAAATAGAAGTAACTTTTTCGTTTGGAGAATTCCAAATTTTGACAGCTTCATCAAAAAATTCATCTTCCAATAAAAGTGATAAAATTATGCTAGTCTCTATATAACAAACCATCAGTGACTTACTTGTCCTCTTTTGCGTTTTGGTAAATTGTCCACCAATCTTTTTGTTTTATTTTTTGGGTTTTTTTGGGGGTATTTGCTATGGCTGTAGATTTTCTTTTAGCAGGAATCATTTTGTTTTCTGCGACTAGCTTTGAAAAGACTTCCGTCATTTTACTATTATCAGAAAGTTTAGGCTCTAGAAATTTTAATTCAGCTACTACTTTGTTATGCTCAGTAATAAGGATATTTTCTCCTTTTTTTACTAAATCTATATACTGACTAAGATGTGACTTTAATTCGCGAATGCCGACGGAAACCATAATCAATATATGACCACTGTAGTCATATTGGTCAAGTTATTTTTGGTTGCTTTGTATCATCTATCTTCTTACCCCAAACTGCCCCAAGCCCACCCGCTATCATCGTAACAAATAGAATCGAATAAGGGATCACTGGATTAATAGACTTTGGAATCAGCACATAGGTGATAAAAACACCAACACATCCACCGAGAAGAGTAAATAAAAAACATCTCTTATAATACTTCCACGATTTGTATTTAAAATAAAAATACGAATAGGAGATAAGACTGATAAGCCCCACCGCTAAAATAAAAGACACGAAAACCAAAAAAACGAGTGCTACTAATAAACCAGTAATTTGTTGCATAAATACTTCCTTCTAAGGTATAATTCAAAAGATTACTACCGATGGACACCGATAAAAAAACGATAAAAAAGGTATGGATTCAAAATAAAACGTGCATATCGATTTAGCTATCTATCTTTTATCGGTGTTCATCGTCCCCATCGGTGGTATTCTTGAAAAGTTTCTCTTCACTTGACAGCTAGGTAATTTTTAATTTTACAGTAATACTATGCAAGAAGAAAAATCACAAAAACTCTGGGGCGGGAGATTTGAAACGAAAGCGGCGTCCATCATGGAAAGAATTGGCGAGTCTGTAAGTTTTGATAAAAGGCTTTATAAACAAGATATTGTGGGAAGTATTGCACATGCTAAGAATTTAAAAAAGATTGGAATTTTAAGCAAAGAAGAATTCGAAAGTATTACTAGGGGCTTAGCACAAATAAAAGAAGAAATTGAATCTGGAAAGTTTACATATACTACAGAGTTAGAAGACATTCATATGCATATCGAGCATCGCCTGACGCAGCTCATCGGGCAAGCAGGAAAGAAATTGCATACTGGTCGTTCTAGAAATGATCAGGTCGCACAAGACGTTAGACTCTTCATACGAGATGAATCAAAAGAAATCTTGGAATCTATTTTGAGCCTACTAGAAGTTATCCTCACAAAAGCAAAAGATACAAAAGAGCTTGTTATGCCTGGTTATACACATTTACAAGTCGCACAACCCATTCGCACTTCTCATTATCTGCTTGCTTACTTTTGGGCGTTTGAGAGAGATTTTAAACAACTTTTATTTACACTCGATGTCAATGATACTTTGGTTTTGGGCTCTGGTGCGTTAGCCGGTGTAAATTACAATACGGACAGAGAACTCATGTTACAGGAATTGAATTTAAAAAGACTAAGTGAAAATTCTATTGATGCAGTTTCCCAGAGAGATCATATTTTAAATTTTTTATTTGCAGCATCTCAATTTTTAGTTCATGCTTCTAGGTTTTGTGAAGAAGTGATCATTTATTCTTCTGTAGAGTTTGGATTTATTTCCCTGCCTGATTCTCTAACTACGGGTTCTTCCATTATGCCGCAGAAAAAAAATCCAGACATTGCGGAGTTAATTCGTGGTAAGTCAGCGAGAGTGATTTCTAATTTGAATTATATGTTTGTTTTACTGAAAGGTCTTCCTCTTGCCTACAACCGAGATTTACAAGAAGATAAAATTTCTCTTTTTGATTCAGTCGATCAAGTTAAAATTTCTATCGAGGGGATAACAGAGATGATCCGCGAGATGAAATTTCACTCAGAAAGAATGCAGAACTCTTTACATCGTGGATTTGCGACCGCCACTGATCTTGCGGACTACCTTGTGAATGAAAAAAAAATTCCATTTAGGGAAGCACATGAATTGGTTGGAAAACTAGTTTCTGTCTGTGTACAAAAGAATCGAACTCTCGTAGATATAGAAGAATTGGATAGAGGAGGTATTTCTGAACATTTTGTAGGAAATAGTTATTTTGAAGCAATATCCCTTCAGAAATCCACCGAGAAAAAAAACGTCTATGGTGGAACTGCTTTGCCAAGACAGGAAGAACAATTGAAAAAGGCAGAAAATTCGCTTGCTAACTTACGCCAAAGTTTACAGGCTGAAAAATAACTCTTTCGATTTTTGAGGTAAGAATGAATTTCATCCGATTTGTTGTTTTATTTTCTCTATTCACCCCGATTCTTTTTTGTAAAGATAAAGGCTTTCAAAAAGCTTCGTACAAACCAGCCGAATACGCAAAGGTAAATGTAGTTGTTCGCAAAAAAGAAGAAACTAATGTTTCGCTCCCAGATAAAAAAACCATTTTCGCTGTTATGGATACAAACAAAGGAAACTTAGTTCTTGAATTGTACCACGAAAACGCTCCTATTACAGTTCAAAATTTTATAGACCTAGCACAAGGTGAGAAAGAGTTTTTTACGGCAGAAGGAAAAGTTAGGAAACCTTTTTACAATGGTCTTAATTTTCATCGCGTGATTGCTGGATTTATGATTCAAGGTGGATGTCCCAAAGGAGATGGAACTGGTGGACCTGGTTATGTGTTTGAAGATGAAATCAACGCAGTCTCTTTAGGATTGGACAAAGTAAAAGTGAAAGATGCTCCTAGTTATGGACGTTATTTGCAAAAAGCTGTAATAGTAGGAATGGGAATTAAAACCCAACAGGAATTAGAAGAAAAAATTACAGAAGCAGAAGAAAATCTAAAACAAGCAAGTGAAATGAGCGTCTTAGAGGTATTAGCCCGCAATGGTTATAAATACAACGAAGTGATCACTAGCAAAAAAGCGGTTAAGGGTGCTTTGGCGATGGCAAATTCTGGACCAAACACAAATGGCTCTCAGTTCTTCATTAACCAAGTAGATACTCCTCATTTGGATGGATTGCATACTGTATTTGGTCAGTTACAACCAAGTAGTGAGGCAGTTCTCAATCAAATTGTGAATGACGGAAATGCAAAAACTATCATTAATAAAATAGTAATCGTAGATAAAAGGTAGTCAAATGTCAGAAATACAAAATAAGGAAGAAATTTATATTGAAGCAATGATTCTCATTGCGGGGCTTAGCCAAAATGATTCGGTTAGTGCAGTGTTTGATAAAATTTCAAAAATACCAGAGGACTTAACACTCAAAGATGCGATTCTTGTTGAGTTAGATAAAAATCGAATTTTTCCAGAGTCCTTTATGAAAATCATTACCTTCCTTATTTTTATTCTAAGTGAGCGTGCGGAAATTAATCGTCTGTATGAAGAGTCTATGGAGCGATATGAAACAATCAATAAGCTCACTTCCAAAGGAAGACCCACAGAAGATGAGGCTAAGATCAAAAAAACTCTCACCGATTTTATTTTGAAAATTGAATCTTTTTATGAAATGCATGATAAGGCTGGGGATGCTGCTATCAAAGAACTCAATCGTCATATGAACGAACTTAATATCAAACACAATATAGACAGAGAAATTTTACATTATAAAATCTCCCCAAGATCCTTTGCCCAAATTCAGCCACATTTAATTACTCTTTTAGAGGTATATTTTAATTACAAAAAGAATAAGGGAATATTGAAGAGACTAATCAAAATCTCTAACTATATTATTGAAGACGCCTTAAAAAAAGCCTAATTCTCTAGATTTTTTAGTAATAATCAGGGAATTTAGCCGATTCTTAAACTATATGCTAAAGCTCTTCCTGACATTTCTTCTATGTATTTCCTCAATTTATTCTTATCCAGACATGGATGCGCGTGGAAATTTTTCAGAGAATTTTTTTGGTCTTCAGGGAAGAGTAAATCTAAAACTCAATTCCATGAGTTATAAACAAAATGAATCAATCTATTTGGATTTTACGATTAAGAATTATGGAAATGAAGTAATCCGAATTTATCCTACCACTGAAAATTTACAAACGTATCAATTTGTAATCACAGATGAAAACGATGAAATTTTGCAAACTAGAGAGCCAATCAAAGCTGAGATATTAAAAAGTTCCAAGGTCAAAATGATGAATTTGGTAGGGGATAAAGTCAAAGAAATTATCATCCATAAAAATGAATCTTTTACCAAACGTTTTAATCTTCATGAGTATTACGAATTTATTCCAGGTAAAAAATACTATGTAACCGGTTATTTTTATCCAAATTTTACAGAAGATAAAAATACATTCGCCAAAAGTGAAAACCAAACTATCTTCCAAATCGAAAAGAGAAAAGAAGAACGTCTCTATAAACGCCACCAAGATAGTGAACTTACAACTGATGGTCTAAGCCCAGAAGAGACTGTGTATTTATTTTTAGGTGCGGAGCTTAAAAAAAACTGGAATCATTATTTTAAATACATTTACTTTCCTGAATTTATTTTGGGATATACTAAATTCGCAAATGAATATACTTCAGCAGAATCGGGATACAAAGATATTGTAGTGGATGAATTTAAAAAATATCTAACAGAGAGCCGTTCCGGTAAAATTACGTATTATAAAATCACATCGGCAGAAGAAATTAACCCAATGATGTCAAGAGTGTATGTGCATGTCGAAAGAGAACTAAATCGTATTCCTTCTCGTTTTGAATACCAATACACTCTTAAAAAAACAGATGACACAATGAAAGGGTTTTGGAAAATTTCAGGTGTTGTGGTAAAGGTAAAAAAATGACAGAGATACTTTCACAAGATGAGATAGACGCGCTATTAAATGCAATTTCCAGTGGCGAAGTAAACGAAGAAGAATACTCCGCTGTAGGCGAACAAAAGAAAGTCAAGATCTACGACTTCAAACGTCCAGATAAATTCTCTAAAGATCAGATTAGAACTCTTCAGATGATGCACGAAACATTCGCGCGTCTGGCTACTACTGGATTATCCGCTCAGCTTCGTGCGTTAGTCGGCGTTCACGTTGCCTCTGTGGATCAGTTGACCTACGAAGAATTCATTCGCTCTATCCCAAACCCAACTACACTTGCGGTAATTAATATGGATCCTCTAAAAGGGTCTGCTATCTTAGAAATGGATCCTTCTATCTCTTTTACTATCATAGACCGTCTCTTCGGAGGAAAGGGTGAATCTGCAAAGATCAACCGAGAACTCTCTGATATAGAAATGTCGGTAATGGAGGGGATTATCGTTCGTATCCTCGGTAACCTCCGTGAAGCTTGGTCTACTGTAATCGACTTACGCCCTCGCCTTGGAAACATCGAGACTAATCCACAGTTTGCGCAGGTAGTTCCTCCTAACGACATGGTGGTATTAATCACACTCGAAACAAAAGTCGGTGACGTAGAAGGGATGACAAACCTTTGTATTCCTTACATCACAATCGAACCAATCATCAACAAACTCTCCGCACAATACTGGTATTCCTCTATTCGCCGCGGAGAAACCGACGAAAACAAATCCGTCATCCAAGAACGTCTCGACGGGGTAACAATTCCTCTCGTAACCGAAGTAGGCTCTGTTGACATCACTATGATGGAATTAATGAACCTCCAGATGGGCGACGTAATCAAACTAGAAAATACTCCAACCAAAGCTGACATGATCATCAAAGTCGGGGAACGTAATAAATTCAAATGTATCCCAGGCAGGGTGGGTAATCGTCTCGCTGTTCAGATTGGGGAGATTATCGAAGAGATTCCTGATGAGTTATTAGGATCTACTCGTTCGGAGCAGGAATACTAATCTTTTGCCACAGAGGCACTGAGACACAGAGGTGTGGGATAATGAGAGTTTACCACCGATAAAGACGATGAACACCGATGGGTTTTTGTGTGGTTAATGGGTGTCATTCCCATGCGAAGGCGTTGGTCGCGAATACATGGAGCGAAGGGTGGAATTTCTGTCGGGAATCTCAAGAACGATAAAATTGTAATTTGTCGTATTACAAAAAAATTTGGTCACTGAGTGATTTTCACTTCTATTACGTTAAGAAAAATTTAGGAATATAAAATCATTCTTTTCTATCAAGCAGTGAAAATTGTATCGAAGTCCCTCTATTCGATTAAGCGGCTAATAGAAATAGTCGAAGGTAAGAGTAGAATACGACTCTATTAAAATTTTTATTGCGATTAAAAAACCGTAGGTTAAATTTGGGCATAATCTCAGGTTAAAAAACATTATGATAAAAAATAAAATCCTAAACAAGGCTATTGATTGGGAACCAGATGAAAGTGATACTAAAGGCAATGATAAAAAAATATTCTTAGATTATGTAATCAAAAATTGTAATGGATACAAAAATGGAAAATCCATTCAAAGAATTTTGAAAGATATAGCTTTTAGTAAGAACTATACCAAAGAATCTTTTCAGCATAACATTATTGTTCCATTGCGAGAAGAAGAAGATTTTTTTATTGGCACTTCTAATAAGGGAATTTATTTTAT
>DDBL01000012.1:0-33330 GCA_002333425.1 Leptospiraceae bacterium UBA2033 | reverse complement strand
CCAATTTATGAATTGGATAAAAAGTTTCAATATATTAAAGGGCTAATAAATAAATCTAATGACTTTGAATTTAAGTCAGGAAAATTAAATACAAAAGAATATATTAAAGTATTACGCGAATTATCTGCCGTTGATTATGAATACTATAGCGTGTGCTTTGTTAAGGAAAAATTATACAGTGACGGCTTTAAGTTTCCAAAGAGTTTTTACAAATATGCTTTTAGCTATTTAATAAAGAATTTAATGGATTATTTGGGCGGGCAAGTAAATCTATACTTTGATCAATATTCAAATAAGAATTCAGAGTTTGAAAAAGAATTTTTAAATTATATTCAAAAACATAATCTAGAGTATCCTTTCAAAAAGATAGAAAACACTGATATGTTTAATAGCCAGAATGAACCATTTATTCAGCTAGCTGATTTAATTTCTGGAGTGATAAAATATAAATTAAAAAAGAAATCAAATTTAATGAGTTATATTGACGAAAAGCAGATTGGATTAAAAGTATTTCCAGAGGAAAGCGAAATTGATTTATAAAAACTATCGGTATTCATCCGTGGCAATCTTTTCTATCCCCCAAAACTCCTTGACTAACCTTATGTCCCTAAAACAATGTAGCCATGTCCCAGAAACTAAATGAACCAATTGCGATAGAGTCAGAAAGCCCTTTGGCTTATTCGGAGAAATTATCCAATTACTACTCGGCGACAAATCTTTCCAAGAGAAAAGTTTTAGGACAATACTTTACACAAAGTATAATCGCTGGCTTTATGAGTAAGCGAATTGAAATAAAGAAAAAAAGAATTCGGCTTTTAGATCCGGGAATGGGAACGGGAATCTTAGCAATTGCGGCTAGTATGCGATTAGCCGATCTTGGAATAGAGGCGATTGAATTAGTTGGGTATGAAGTAGATTCGCAGATTATTTCTCTAACAAAAAAAGCATTAGAATACTTAGATTCTTATTTAAAAGAAAAGAATACTCAGTTTACTTATGAAATTCATAATTCAGATTTCATCTTGGAGAATTCTGAAACTTTAACTAATTCATTTGAAGAATCGTTGATTTCTTTTTCGACAAAGAAGAATGGATTTGATTTAATTATTGCAAACCCTCCTTATTTTAAAATACCCAAAGCGGATAATCGTGCGAAACTTTCTGAATCAGTCATTCATGGACAGCCAAATATTTATTCTCTATTCATGGCACTTTCTGCTGCTTCTTTAAATCCAAATGGAGAAATGATTTTCATCGTTCCTAGGAGCTTTACTTCTGGATTTTATTTTAGAAAATTTAGAGAAAACTTCTTGAAATTAGTCACACCTACTTACTTTCATATTTTTGATTCTCGAAAACTTGCTTTTAAGAAAGAGGAGGTGTTGCAAGAAAATATAATTTTGAAAGCAGTTAGAAAAAATATAAATGAAAAATCATTGGTAACAATTTCTACATCAAACGCCTTAGATGACCTAGAACATTCTATAGAAATAAATTCTACTTTGAGCGATATAATAGATTTATCCTCTCATCATAAAATGATTTATCTTCCAAAATCTAAAAAAGAAAAAATGATTATGACTGTAGTTAATTCATGGAAAGGGAATCTAGAAAAATATGGATTACAGGTATCCACGGGTCCGGTCGTCCCTTTTATAGCAACTGAGTTTATTCAAAATAACCCCTCTCATTCTATTGTACCGCTTTTACTTTTAAATCATGTCAGACAAATGGAAATTGAATGGCCTTTAAATATTAACAAAGGACAATACATTAATGATTGTGAACACACAAAGCAATTATTATTGGATAATAAAAACTATGTACTACTCAGACGTTTTAGTGCGAAGGAAGAAGACAAACGATTAGTAGCCGCTCCTTTGCAAAATAAACAATTTGCTTATTCAAAAATTGGAATTGAAAATCATTTGAATTATATCTATAGACCGAAAGGTGACTTATCTCTAGAAGAGTTATACGGGCTTTCTTATCTTTTAAATTCTACTTTGATTGATTCTTATTTTAGAATATTTAGTGGCATCACGCAAGTTAGCGCTACTGAATTACGTCTTCTCCCTCTGCCTGACTTAGAAATAATAAAATACATTGGCGACAATATAATGCAAGGATTCACTGATGGAAAATTTAAAAATGATTTAATTATTGATATAGACTTTTTTGAACTTCATAAAGGATTAAAAGTAGTCAATGGATAAAATAAAAGAAGCGCAAGATATTTTATACTAATAACATTGAACTCGCTATGAAACAAGATCTTTTGTTTCATAGCGAGTTGCAGAGTATACTGAATTAACTCTATTTAAAAAGTTAATACAAAATTCTATTTTTAATCGTGAGAGGATTTTTCGCGATTTGTTCTTTTACTTGGTCACCTAAGTTTTTATTCAAATCCATAATCAAATAACCAATATCCGCTGTGGTGGAGAGATATTGTGCGTTGATGTTGGCGCCTACATCGGAGACAATTTTATTGATATCACGTAAAAATCCAGGTTGGTTTTTGTGGACGTTTAGAATTCGATAATTGTCTTTGAGAAGTGGTAATTCAACATTTGGAAAGTTAACGGCAAATGACGTTGAACCGTTGTTGATAAAACGTAAAAGTTTATTGGCAACTTCCAGACCGATATTGCGTTGTGCTTCTTCCGTGCTTCCACCGATATGCGGGGTCAATATTACGTTAGGCAGATTTTGAAGAGGACTAACAAAAGGATCTTTGTTGGACTTAGGTTCTTCCGGAAACACATCAATACCCGCACCAGCGATATGACCTGATTTTAAGTTTGCGGTTAACGCGTCTATGTCCACAACTCGACCACGAGAAAGATTTAATACGTAAGAACCTTTCTTCATCGCAGCAATTTCTTTTGCTCCTAAAAGATTTACTGTATCAGGACTTTCGGGAACATGGAAACTGATAAAGTCAGAATTCTTTAGAACTTCTTCGTATGTGTCTGCTGGCTGTGCATTTCCTAGTGGGAGTTTTGTTTGAATGTCAAAGAAAATAACTTTCATTCCAAATGCTTCTGCGAGGATGGAAACTTGGGAGCCGATGTGACCATAACCAATGATNNTCGCCAGTTTTACGAGCTAGGAAAATAATTTCGGCGATTACTAGTTCGGCAACACTTCTTGTATTGCTATAAGGAGCGTTAAAAACGGGGATTCCTTTTTTTTCGGCAGTGGATAAATCTACTTGGTTTGTGCCGATGCAAAAACAACCGAGGGTTAATAATTTATGAGCATTGTCTAAAACTTTCGCGGTAACATTTGTTTTACTACGAATTCCTAGGACATGAACATCTTTGATTGCTTCACATAAATCTTCTTCTGTATAGGCATCTTTCATCAATTTAACAGAAAAACCATCATTCTTGAAAAGATTGTAAGCATTTTCATGAATGTTCTCTAGGAGCAGAACGTTTATTTTATCTTTTGGAAATGAAATCATAATAACTAATTTTATAAAAAGTCAATTCTTGTAATTGATTTTTTCGGTACGTTATTTAATTTAAAAAATAATTTAGGAGTTTATTTTATAATGAGCAAAAATCTTTTTTTACAAATTTTATTTTGTGGCAGTTTATTTTTTTTATACAACTGTAATAGTTTGCAAGTAATACCAGAACCGAATTTAGATCAAGTAACTGTGAAATCAGAAACTGTGTGCCCTGAGTTTACTTGGTATTGGCCTTTCTGCACAAAAGGAAAAGCAAAGAGTTTGATGATCAAAGGTGTTTACAATAATTCGACAGGTGAGAAAAAATACTTTTTAGACTACCACTTAGATATGTTAGACACAGATTTACCAGTTGGTTTATCTCTCAATTTAGATGGAACTTACTATAATTTAAAAAAGGTTTCTACGGACTATACAGACATTGTAAAACTTGAATCAGAACTTACTCCAGAAGTTATTTCCAAAATGAATTCGGCAAAGAGTAGTTATACTTTTAGTTATTCGAATAGAAAGGATACTTTGAATTTTGCTCTAAGTTCAGGAGATACTCGCGATTTAAGAAATCAATTAAACGAAGTCATAAAAAAAATCACAGCCCAAGAAAAGTTAAGGATCGTAAAGTAAAAGCCTAATTTTTTTATCTTTGTATAATTATTTTTTTGTTTAGCACAAAGGTAACTACACAGTTTGGTTTGCCACAGAGGCACAAAGGCACAGAGAGTAATGGGAATGCGCTTTTTTTATTACTATTCGTCGAATTAAAGAGAGCTAATGAAATATTTGGATTCAATTTTTATGTTGTAATAGAATAGTAACAACGGCTGAATTACTAAAATAATCAGGATAGTATGAATTAGACTCTCTTTAAATATCTCTGTGATGAACTCAATGTTGCTTCTTGGGGCGCAACATAATGTGCCTCTGTGGCAATAACTTATGCTGAGTAGTTACGAACAAAGAGCATTTAGTAAACTTTATAATTCTGAGAATTTTCTCTTAGCGATTTTAATTAATCTCGCAACTTGTTCATCGGTAAGATTTCCTTTTTTGCCTAGAGGGCTATTTTCGATTGCACTATGTTTGTGTTCAAAGGAATCGAAGTTTACACCTGCTTTTTTGTAGTCTTCAGGAGTCATGGTAATTGTTTTTCCGTTGCGGGTTAATACTGCGTAATCGGTATCATGACTTCCTTTGTAAGTGGAAGTTTTGTCTTGGAAGTCAACGGCTCCTTGGCAGTGGCAAATTCCATGTATCCCCTCATCCTTGATTTCAAAAGAATAAAAGCTAGTGCCTCGAATACCGGCAACCGCAGTTGGCATTATTACATTGAAGTTAGAATCTTTGTTTAGCTTTTTTGCCTGTATCCAGAAATTCCCTTTTGTAGAAACTAACTCTTGTTCTTTTGCGCTGAATTTACTGATGCTGAATTCAGCGTTTTCCTGGATTTCGATGGAAGCAGCGTTGTTTTCAAATTGGATGACAGCAACTGATTTTTCTCCTGTTTTGATTGTGTCACCTTCTCCCACAACAGCGTCTTTTTGGGCAGATACACTCCCGGTTTTATTGCTTATTTCAACTGTTCCGATTACGAAAATTAAATTTCCTTTGATCGTACTTTCTTCTTTTGTTTTATTACAATTGAATAAAACAAAGCCTGTTAGTAATAATATGAATAGATATACTTGTCTCATAGATAACCTCTTTTTCTACTATTTCATCTGTTACTATAAAAGTTACAATTCATTTATTTTCTATTGAATATTTTTCAAAAAAATCTTCCATAATTGAAATTAACACTTCTGGTTTGTCGTGGTGCATATTATGACCGGCGTGTTCTATTTCATGGAGTTCTACATTTTTGAAATGAGATAGGATTTCTTCTAAGTTCTTGGGGCGAATATGTGTTTGCCTACCAAAAAAAATCAAGACTGGACTTGTAATTTCGCTCCAGAGTTTTCGAGAGAGTTCAGGTGGAAAGGGAATGGGGGTGCTTGTTTTGAGATTGGGATCATTTTTCCATTTATAAAAGCCATCTTCTGTTTGCCGTACTAATCCACCAATAAGAGATTCGATTTTGTCCTTGGAAAGACCACTGTAGATTAAACCTAATTTGTTTTTGGCTTCTTCTAGGGTCATGTTTTTTTTTCGCTCGGTGGGGGAGGTTGTTCGTTCATTTCTACGGCTAGTGGTTGTTAACCATTCTCTCATTCTTTTACGTTCGACTTCTTGTGGTTGTAGACCACTAAAGCCCTCTAAACACACGAGCAGCTTAATTTTTTCGGGAAACAGTCCAGTGTAACGGGCAGCCATTCCAGCGCCCATAGAGTGACCTAAAAGGTAAATTGGTTTTTGAAAATAGTGGTCGATTAGATTTTGTATGTCGATTAGATTTTCACTGTAATGATAAAGAGAGTCCTTTTTCCAATCAGAATCCCCATGACCTCTAAAATCGAAGCTGTAGATATTAAAACGTTTACTTAAAAAATCTTCTAAGAATACAAAAGTTTCTTTGTTATCATTAAATCCGTGTAGAAGTAAAATGGACTCGGGCTTTTGATTGTCTGTAATTTTTACACTTAGATTGTGTCCGATAGAGGAAAAAGTTTCATAAGTAGGTGCCATAATAGAGGTAAAAACCAAGTTTCCTTCCTATCGTCTACCTATTTTGAAAAAAAAATCCAAAAATACTAAATTTATAAAATTTAGCTTGTCATATTTTTAATCCTAGATTTTTTAATTTCTTTTTTATGACCAAGAAGTTGCAGAAAAAAGTAGTCAAGAAACCAGAGACCAAAAAGGCAGAGCCTTCTAAGAAGGCAGAGAGTAAAAAAGTAGAAGCTCCTACCAAGTTAGCCAAACCGTCTCCCAAAAAAACAGCACCTGTTTCAGAAGCAGGGGGACTCGGAAAAAAACATACCTGTTATAGTTGTAACACTAAGTTTTATGACTTAGGAAAAGAGGAAAAACTTTGTCCCAAATGTGGCGCAGACCAAAATACCAGACCTGCAGTTAAGATTAAGTTCCCTAAGTCTTCTCCTAAATTGAGCGAGTTTGATGTTGTGGATGAAGATGTTGTAGCTGAGTTAGGGACAGAAGAAGATATTTTACTTGAACCAGATGCAGAGATAGATGATCCAGAGCCTATTTTAGACGAGGAAGATACCTAATATCAAAAAATTGGTTATTTTAGCCTCTCCTACTGGGGGAGGCAAAACTGAAATTTGCTCTCATCTTGATCCTGACCGATTTGAAATAGTCTCTTTTGATTCTCGTCAAGTTTATAAGGTATTATCTGTAGGAACTGCCAAACCAGAAAAACCGATTCTGGATCAAATTCCCCATCACTTAGTTGATTTTTTAGATCCAGATAAGAAAGTGAATGCTGCTTATTTTGTGTCTTTAGCGAATCAAGCTCTTGAGGATATTTATTTTCGAGGGAAAATTCCTATTCTTACTTGTGGAACAGGTTTTTACCTAAAGGCATTTTTATATGGAATGTATCCTGTTCCTGAAATTAAGCCAGAAATTCGAGAACGTTTGGAATCTCTTTCACGCGAGGAAAGATGGAATAGGTTACAAGAAGTAGATTCTGCTTCAGCAATAACAATTTCTTATGCTGACGACTACCGAGTTGTACGTGCCCTAGAAGTATTTGAGTCAGGTGGGGTTAAGTGGTCAGAATTAAAAGAAAATAAGAATGACGGCTATCTAGCTCAGAGAAAACTGGAAGTTACAGGGATTTTGATTTCTAGGCAAAGAGATGAACTCTATGACAGAATCAATCGGCGTTGTGTTAAGATGATTCAGGAAGGAGTTTTGGAAGAAACTAAAGAGGTTGTATCTCTTTACGGAGAACAAGCTCCCGCTCTAAATTCTCTAGGTTATAATTTTGCACTTGCTTATATCAATGGAAAAATGAGCATGGAATCCTTTTCTGAGGAGTTTGCCAGATCGCATAGAAATTATGCTAAGAAACAAATTACTTGGTTTAAAAAAGAAGAAATTTTGAAGCCGATGGATTGGAATAGTGCTTTGGAAATAATTAAAAAAATATAAAAGATGGTAAAAGGGATGTCTACAAAAAATAATATTCAAGACTATATTCTGAATACAGCAAGAAAAGATAAGATAGATCTAACCATTTATCTGCTAAATGGTGTTCCTTTAAAAGGGAAAGTTTACAGTTTTGATAATTTTACTATTATCATAGAAAATGATGGAAAACAACAATTGATTTATAAACACGCAGTATCTACAATTATTCCTTTAAAGCCAATTAAATTTGCTCCTGAAGAAATAAAAGAAACCTAACTTGACTGGAGTCAATATGACGGCTAAAGAGAAACCAGTAGTTTTGATTATGGCTGGCGGAAAAGGAGAAAGGTTCTGGCCTCGCTCTAGAACTTCTACCCCAAAACAGTTACAGAAAGTATATTCCAACAAAACTTTACTCAAAGAAACAATTGACAGAGCACTTACTTTAACTTCTCTCAATCGAATATTCATTGGAACTAATGCTTCCCTAAAAAAATCCATTTTACAACAGGAAAAAAGTTTTCCTGAAAAGAACTTCATCTTAGAGCCTGAAGGGAAAAATACAGCTCCCATTGTTGCTCTTGCTTCGTTGTATTTCAAAGAAAAATTTGGGAATGTAACTCAAATTGTGTTATCCGCAGATGCTTTTATCAATCCTATTTCTGAATTTACAAAAACTTTAAAAACTGCCATGTTAGAGGCAGAGGATAACCTTGTTTTGTTAGGTATTAAACCTGTTAGACCGGAAACTGGTTACGGTTATATCGGAACAGGAAAACCTACTAAATATGGAATGGAAGTAAAAGGTTTTTTTGAAAAACCAGATTACAAAGTAGCACTGAAGTATTTGAAACGTAAAAATTTTTACTGGAATCCAGGAATTTTTATTTGGAAAACGGATGTTATCTTGGGAGAGTTTGCGAAACACGCACCTTATATTCTTTCCCCACTAAAAAATAAATTTCCATTCGCCAATTTTGGCGAGTTAAGTGCAGCATTTAAACTATTACCTTCTGAGGCAATAGACACTGCCATCATGGAAAAAAGTTCTCTTATTCGAATGGTCAAAGCTAGCTTTGATTGGGATGATGTAGGTTCTTGGTTATCACTGGAGAGAGTTCTCAAAGGGGATAATAATGGAAATCATCATACTGGTAAAGGTGTTTATCATTTTAACGCTAAGGGAAATATTTCTTCAACAAAAAAAGAACTCGTCACCTTTTTAGGTGTAGAGGATTTAATTGTAGTTGAAGAAGAGGATGTATTATTTATTTCCTCTAAAACAGGAATTAAAGATATAAAACTTTTATTATCTGACTTAAAGAAAAATAGAAGTTTACAAAAGTATTTGGAATAGATTTTTAACATTATTAAGGAGTTATGAATGCCGTCTGGTAAAAAAAGAAAAAGAAAAAAAATCGCTACTCACAAGAGAAAGAAAAAGAGAAGAGCCAACAGACATAAGAAAAAAGGCAAATAGAATTTTGCATTAATCTAGGTCGTGGGATTGTGTAAGAGTATTGCAACAGAGGCACATTATGTTGCGACCCTTAGGAAGCAACATTGAGTTTAGCACAGAGAAGATTTGATTCTGTTTTCTGAATTTATGCTTTTATACAATCCCATAAAAGTTTGAAATTTTATATCTCACTGAATAATGCCCTTTAGCTATTTTTTTTAGAGTCCGATAAGGTACCTATGTTATACGATTCGGATTATGAAGGGTTTAGAACTTGGTGGAAACGTAGTAAAAGTCCTGCAAGAGGTTATTTTAAATCTTATAGGGCTGTTTCTCCGTCTGGAGATGTCTTTTTAGTCGATTATAATTTTCATGAAAATTTAGTTCGTTTGAGTTTAGAGCCAGCCTCTGAAAAAGCTAGAGTTTACACTACAACGATTAAGAAAGGAACGATTATAAGAGAGAGAGATGTATTTAATTCTGTAAATACATCGTTGAAACGAAAATTCTATCCATTCAAAGAGATTTATTCTTGTATTCCCGATGATGATGTCCTTGGATCTATTGGGGGAGTTTACGATATTTCTAGGGTCTCTCTCGGTAAGAGACAACAGGATGCTGGGACTTTATCTCTTGCTGCTTCTCAAGACCAAGAGATTGGTAACACTTTAAAAAAGACAAGTGCTTTCGGAAAGTTAATAGATGGTATTCGGTCTTCTTATTTTGATTTCAAAATTCGATTTTTAGATGATTTGTATGATTCTATTTTAGGTGTTTCAGTTTGTGTTGCAATATATTTACATTTTTTTGATTATGTTGTTTTAGGATTTTCACTTGCGCTTATGGGAGTTTTATTTGGTGCATTTGATTGGATTTTACGAAATAGAACTCCGCTTTATCTCAAAGTGATGAGTTTTCTTTCCTTCGGTGGATATTATTTTTATACAGGATTTACGAGATTTTAAGGGGCAAATAATAGATGGCTAAAGATGATAATCATTTAAGTGAGCAGTATATAACTTTTACAATTGGGGAAGAAGATTATGCCATATCCATTATCAATGTGGAAGAAATTGTAAAAGTCACGAACTTGATTAAAGTTCCTAAGTCACAAAGTTATTTTGTAGGTCTCATGGATATACGCGGTAAAGTAGTAAACATGATTGATCTAAGCAAAAAAATCATGAACAAAAAAGTGGGAGATTCTCCCATGAATCGTGCGATTATTGTGAAGATTGACGGGAAGTCACTTGGGGTAATCGTAGACAAGGTATCGCATGTCGTTCACTTTGCTCCCTCCCAAATTGATCCACCGCCACCTTCCGTCAAAGGAATGTCCTCTCGTTATATCATAGGTGTGGCTAAGAAAGAAAACCGCTTCATCATCATCATGGATATTGAAAAAATTCTTTCATCCGAAGAACTCGCAGAAGTCACGAAATAAATCCTTAATCTTTTATCCGTGTTCATCTGTGTCCATCGGTGGTAATCTTTAAAAATTTTTCTATGAAATCAAAAACAGTCTTACTACTTTTAGCATTCCATTTTGCTCTTACTTCCTGTGCTTCGACGTTAATTAACACGTTTGTAAAATACGAACGAAGCAAATCCAATTTAACCAAAAAAAGTATACAGGTGGATAACCACGAAATCGTTTATCTGGAAGGTGGAGAAGGGGATGTAGTTTTGCTCTTTCATGGATTTGGAGCAGACAAAGAACATTGGACTCGCTTTTCGCGCTACTTGACCGACAAATACAGAGTAATCGCACCTGACTCGCCACCAGCAGGAGAAAGCACAAAGTTAGAAACAGAGGATTATGGGTATATGTCGCAGGTGAAACGTCTGCATAAGTTTGCTGAAAAACTTGGTTTAAAGAAATACCATGTTGCTGGAAATTCGATGGGTGGTCATATTGCAGGACTTTATGCGACCGAATATCCAGACGAAGTTTTGACACTAGGGCTTTTTGATGCAGCAGGGGTTAATAGTCCGAAACCTAGTAAACTCTCTGAAAAATTAGCGCAGGGACAAAACCCTTTGATTGTAAGTAATGAAGAAGAGTTTGATAACCTAATGAAATTTTCTTTTGTAAATCCACCTTATATTCCAGGATTTTTTAAATCAGAAGTAATGCGAAAGTCAGCAGCTAACAAGAAGTTTAACGAAAAAGTATTTTCTGAAATCAGAAGAGACGGCAACTTGATTGAGTCTCGCTTAGCAAAAATAAAGGCTAAAACTCTCATACTCTGGGGTGACACAGACAATATCATTGATGTGTCTTCGACGGAAGTATTCCAAAAAGGAATTAAGAATAACAAAGTAGTGATTCTTAAAGATTGTGGACATGCGCCTATGATTGAGTTACCCGAAGAGACAGCGAAGCATTATTTGGAATTTATCCGCTAGAGTTTATTTGAAAATACTTTCAGAAATGAAAACTTACTATTTCACTTGATGGAACTCTAGAAGAAGTAAATGTATTTGCGTGAGCATTTGTATCTGCATAACCCAGAGAAAGTCCAACGGCTACTGTCCAGTTAGCCTCAAATCCTAATACAGAGCGAACAACGTCAGGGAATGCAGCAAGACTTGCTTGTGCAATAGTTTCTAGTCCTTCCTCTCTTGCTGCAATCATAAAAGTACCGAGTAAAATTCCTAGATCAAGGCTTGGCCAATATCCCATCCCTTTCTCCATTAAGAAAAAGACTCCTACTGGTGCCCCAAAAAATTTAAAATTGTCCAAGAGTAACTCTTTTCTTTTTTCTTTATCTTTTCTATCAACGCCTAGATGACCATAATAGGATGCACCTAATTCAAGCATTCTACGTTTAGTATAGGATGGATAAAATTCTTGGTAAGGATAATCAGGATTTTCCGGTAAACCAGAATCAATTGCTTCTAGAAAACCATTTTTAATTCTTTCAATACTTTCACCTTGGACTACGGCTATTTTATAACACTGTGCATTTTTCCATGTTGGAGCACGACGGGTAAGTTCAATTAGTCGCTCTAATTTTTCTAATTCAACAGGTTTGGCTAAGTATTTGCGAATTGATTTTCTGTTTAAAATTGCTTCTTTAACTTCCATAAATCCTTTTTAACCAATTTGAATTTAGTGTCTCTGTGGTTAATTTTTCTTTTAGATAAACTCATCTTTTCGTTTTTTTAGAATGATAAGTCCTTCTTCTTCGAGTTCCCTTGCAATTTTTAAAATATCATTTCGGGCAACGGTAATTTCTCTTAGAGTAGTTTTGCCTCTTGCATCCATTTCTTCTACAATATCAGAAGCACGATTTTGGGACATTGCAGTAAAAAAATGTCTCTTAACTTCATCACCCGCACCACGAAGTGCTACAATGAGTAAATCATTTCCCCCAAGTTTATTTACAAGTGTTCTCATTTCTCTCGCGTCTAGATTTAAAATATCTTCAAATGTATAAAGTTTATCTTTCACTTGGTAAGCCAAGTCAGGAGATCTTTCATTTAGTTCTTTTAAAATATTTTCTTCCACATTTTTATCCATGTAGTTTAGAATATTGGCTAATGATTCAGCTCCACCTGCTTGGGCTAATTCTGATTTGTCTCTAGAGTCATACCTTTTTTTAAGAACTTTTGCTATTTGTAAAATCGCTTCTGGATGAGTTTTGGAGGTTGCGGCAAGTTTGATAGCTACATTCGATTGCATTTCTGGTGGAAAATGTTTTAATATATCAGCAGCTTTTTTTGGTTGTAGGTAAGAAAGAGTAACCGCTATGGTCTGTGGGGATTCTCCATTTAGCAGAGAGCTAATGACTACAGGCTCGATTTCATTTAAAAATTCAAAATCTTGTCCAATTTCTTTTTTATCTATTTTTTTAAGGATTTCATCTGCTTTATTGTAGCCGACTGTTTTAGATAAAAGTTCTCGTGCAGTTTCAAGTCCCCCTCTGTCGCCTAATTGTAATTCTGCAACAGTATCTTTGAATTCATTTAAGATTGACTCTCTTTGGATTTTTGAAACCATTCGAATTTGTGACATTTCGTAAACAACTTGTTCAATCATTTTATCATCCAGATGGGATAGGACTTTTGCAGCTTCTTCTTTTCCGAGAGAGAGTAAAAGTAGGGCAGCTTTTTTGGCTCCATTCATAGGGGTCTGTATTTTATTGGTTTCCATAACGTATGAGACATAATAAAAATGNNTCATGGTTAAATCAGGGTATTTTATTTCTATTGGAGCAGGTAAAAATCAGCTCCCTTTTATCCTTAAATTAAAAGAATTGGGATTTCGTGTGATTGCTGTTGATCAAAATTCGAATGCAGTTGGATTTGCCCACTCGGAAATCAAAATTATTCAGTCCATTCTAGATTATCGTAAGATTTATGCTGCTATTTTAAAACTGTATTTGGATGAACCAATTGTTGGAATCGGTGTTCGTTCTTATGGAAAAGCCGTTTTGACTGCTTCGTACATTGCTAAAAATTTACAGTTAATTGGGGATGACTGGCAAGTTTTGGAAAAGTTTTACAATAAGAAAACGATGAAAACCTACTTAGGGGAGAATGAGATTTTAGTACCAAGGTCTTATTCTTGGCAGAATTCTAAAAGTGTATCTAAATTTTTACAGTCAATTTCATTCCCATGTATTTTAAAACCCGTAGATACAATTGCGAAATTAGGAATTGAAATTTTTGTTACACCGGAAACCTTGCAAAAAAGATTAAGCCAAATAAAAAATCAGGACAATTTATTTCTTTTGGAAGAGTTTATTGAAGGATATGAAGTAACTGTTCTTGGATTTGTTCAGAATGGGAAATTTCAATTGGTCTCTATTTCTGATAAGGTTACTACCTCTTATCCGCCATTTCTAGAAATTTCGCATCGTTTGCCTACAACGCAAATAAAAAGTTTAGGTGAGTTAAAACTGATTTGCCAGAATATTGTTTCTCTTACTGGTCTTGAAAACTCTCCTCTGGTTGCGGAATTTAAAATTACACCACGGGGTGAAATTTATTTAATAGAAGTTATGCCAGAAATTGGTGGGGAATATATTGCAGATCATTTGATAAAAGAGTTTTATTCGTATGATTATTTTAAAAACTATGTCCAATTACTTCTCGGAAATCCAATTTCTCCTGTCGAATCGAATTCTAAAAAAAAGAAAGAAAGAATTTCTCAAATTTGTTTTATTGCGCCCCCAGAGGGTGAATCTAAATTTGTTTCTAATAAACAAGTAAACGAATTAAATGGAAAAATCTTTTTGAATGAAAAATTAAAACTCATTGGTGAAAGTTTAAATACAAAAGCTGGAAATTCCTGTCGTGTGCAGGTAATCGGAGTATCCACATCCAATATAAAAAATCCAGATGAACTAGACTCAATAATTAGGAAACAATATAATGCAAAGTTTGAATAAATCAAATCCAGAAGTATGGGATGCACATTATCAAAAGGAAAAATCCGCACTAACTTTTCCAGATGAAAATTTGGTTCGTATCCTCTCTCGTATTCCACATGTTGGAAATGCATTAGATCATGGAGCTGGCTCAGGTCGACATTCTTTCTTATTGCAATCATACGGATTCCAAGTAACCGCCTGTGATTATTCTGCTAAATCAATTCAAACTATTCAAGAAACAATTTTAGGTGTTGCAACAGATGTAATAACATCTACAAGTCTTCCTTATGATAGCGGCAAATTTGACTTAGTCGTAAGCTGGGGTGTTTTGCATTATAATACTTTAGAAGATGCTTTTAAAATTGTGAATGAAATTAAACGTGTTTTAAAGCCAAACGGATATTTTACTGGGACAGTTCGTTCATCTTCGGACACTCATTTAAAATCTAACGATGGAGTGATTGGGCTTGCAGATTTAAGTGGTGGAAAAGTAAAACTATATTCGCTCGATGAATTAAAAAGTCTTTTAAAGGAATTTACAAATATTCAGTTTGGTTATATGGAAAGAACCCCTATGGGAAAATTAGATGAGAGGATATGTCATTGGATATTTCAAGCGAAGAATTAAAGAAAAACTGTCCTCTCGATAAAAATTGTGATTGGTGCTTTTTATATCGTTCCACTTACAATTACTATGATTTACCGATTTATAAATGCAATCAGTGTGACTTACAGACTATTTACCCCAAAGATAAATATGATCTGAAAGCAATGTACAATGCAAACTATTACTCTGGAGCGGCTAATTACTCTTATCTGGATGAACGTAAAAATGAAAGGTATGAGAGTTTTGTATGGGATGCAAGGCTTAGAAACATAAAAAAATTTAAACCTACAGGGAAGTTTTTGGATATAGGTTCTTCTTTCGGAGGATTTTTAACTCGTGCCAAACTCGCAGGCTTTGAGCCTTATGGTATAGAAATTTCCGAATACTCTTCTAGATATGCAAATGAAAGAGGAATTCCAACTTTCAATGGTTCTATTTTGGAAGCTGACTTTCCTGAAGAATCTTTTGATGTAATCACTCTTATTGAAGTAATCGAACATTTAGAAAAACCTGATCTTGTTTTTCAAAAACTAACAAAACTTTTAAAGCCAGGTGGACTTTTATTGATTCAAACCGCAAATTTTGATGGTAAACAAGCAAAGAAGGAAGGTACTAAATATCATTATTATTTGCCAGGTCATTTGTATTATTATTCCCTGACAAATTTGAAAAAAATTTTGACCAAAAATGGTTTTAGAGATTACACTGTTTACTATGGTGTAGACTTTCCTCTCTATGCGAAATTACTAAAGTCTATGGGTAGTTTTCGTGGGGTTTTAGATTATTTCAAATGGTTTCGAATTTCTTACTATCACTTGAAAAGTAAATTTTTGAAAGGTAGCACTTCCAGCATGGTTTTGTATGCTTTTAAATGAGGATAATTTATGGCACAGACTTTTTTAGAAAAGATAAAAATTTCGGATAAGTTTTATTTAATTCCTGAAAAAAGAGGAATTAAGAAAGGATATATTATTTTTTTGCGGATACTCCTTGTTTCATTCCATCGTTTTATTGCTGACGATTGTTTGACACGTGCCTCTGCCATTGCCTATACGAATATTGTTTCTCTCGTACCAGTTCTGACTGTTGCACTTGCATTTTTGACCATAAGTTCAGGTGTAAATGAAAAGCAAGATGAGTTATTTGATAGTATTAATACATTTCTGCAAAAGAACGAAATTCGAGTCGATATCACTCCTTATTTAGAAACTTTGAAAGATATCGTTAGCTCTGCGACACAAATTGGTGCAATTGGTTTTATTGTTTTAATTTTTTCTGCTACTGCGATATTAAGGACTTTTGAAGCTGCGTTTAATCAAATATGGCGGATAACAACCCCTAGACCCTTCATGGACAAAATTATTTTCTACTTTTTTATTTTGGCAATCGGTCCTTTACTCGCTGCTATTTTTACTAGTTTTGCTGCCAAATTTGCAGATGCTACAAGGGCATCTCATTTGTATTCCATTACCCGCTCATCTGATAACTATTTGTGGATGACAGGTGAAAATGGAACCATAGTAAAGATTGAAGAGAATGGAAAACGACTAGCCAAATTAAAAGATTTTAAAATAGATTTTGAGAACATGAACTGCATTAATCTAGATAAAGATGTTGAGGCAAATTGTGATATGCCTCAACTGAACAAAGAAACTTTTGTAAAAATTCGCAACCGAAAAAATCAATTGGTCACTGCATCTGAAAATGGAATCATTTTACAATCTTTTGATTTAGGTGTTACTTGGTCTATTACTGAAATTTTGAACGCAAAAATTTGGGATTTTACAATTGCTGATGAGAACAATATGTACATTGTTTTAACCAATGGAGATATTATTAATTATCATCACAAAAANNAATTTAACTGACCTTGCTATATTGGATAATAATAATTATGCGGTAGTTGGTGAAAGAGGTGGAATTTTTAGAAGCCACGATGCAGGTAAAACTTGGATAGATATTTCTCATAAAAAAGTTTCTTATACCAAGATCTGGTACATGCAAGATGAAGGTCATGATGAATTAATTTTACTAAATGACCTCGGAGCAATTTTATATTCCAATGACCTTGGGAACAAATGGCAATTAACCTATACTCCAACGAATGGAAAGTTGTATGCTATGATTCCGATTAATCCTAAGTTTGGATTTAATGCCATGAATCCAGAGGATGATACTTTGCCTACCGAGGAAGAGTTAGCCAAACAAAAGGAACAACAGGTTGTAGGTGATATTTTGGCTGTTGGGGAGTTTGGAAAAATTTCTATCGGAGATGTGAAGGATGGAGCTCTAGTTTGGCATACGATAGCTGGAGGGGATAATGTATTTTCAGTGTATTCTTTTATCAAAACAATAATACCGTTATCCGCTATATGGATATTTTTTATGATGCTTTATATGTTGATTCCAAATATTAAAATTCCATTTAAAGCAGCAGCCATTGGTTCTGCGATTACAGGCGTAATTCTATTAGCATTTATCTGGGGATTTGGAATTTATTTGCGATCTTTTGCTACATCTACTATGGTGGTTTATCGTGCATTAGCCGCAGTTCCTATTTTTCTTTTGGTTGTATATTGTTTTTCCATTATTATGTTATTTGGCGCAGAAATTACAGCTACTCTTCATTATAGAGACAGATACAATAGTAATCGAAATCCATTTGATGATGGAGAGGAAGATATAAAGTATACTTTCTACAATAGTATCAAGTATTTAGTTTTACTTTATACCTACCAAAGTCAAAACAAATCTTTTTTAAGTGCAAATGAAATTAAGTCTAGTCTTGAAATTTCTACTTTAGAATTTGAGGCATTGACAGAAAAATTAGTGTCGGATAAATTTATCGCACGAATTGAAGGTGGGCAAATCGCTCCTTGTATTATGCCAGTCGATTTGAGTCTTTATGATCTATATGATAAAATATCTCACGAGTCCTATGAACTTCCTGGTTTTGCGGATAAACAAGGTTTTGTGATAAAAATTAGCGAACAATTAAAAGAAGTAAATAATTTCTCCAAGCAAACTCTTTCCAAAATAAAATTTTCTGAGTTATTGATATAGGCTTTTATGAATAAATTTGATTACGATTATATAGTGGTTGGTTCTGGATTTGGTGGAAGTGTTTCTGCTATGAGACTTTCACAAAAGGGTTACAAGGTTTTAGTGATTGAATCTGGCAAGAGGTGGAATTCGGAAGATTTTCCTAAGACCAATTTTTCATTAGCAAAGTATGTTTGGTTTCCGAAAATATTTTTTTATGGGATACAGCGTATTAACCTCTTAAACGATGTAATGATATTAAGTGGAGCAGGGGTAGGTGGGGGAAGCCTTGTATATGCGAATACTCTCTATATACCTCCGAAGCCATTTTTTGAAAATTCTATTGTACAAAAGATGGGTGGGGAAAAAGTTCTTTTACCTTTTTATGATATTGCAAAGAGGATGCTCGGTGTAATTGAAAATCCTAAACTCTGGGAAGTTGATACTCATATGAAAGAAACTGCTGAAGAGATGGGTGTAGGAAATACATTTAAAAGAACTCCTGTTGGAATTAACTTTCATGAGAAAGACAAAGTTGATCCATACTTTGGCGGGGAAGGACCTGATCGAAATAGTTGTAATTTTTGTGGTGGTTGTATGGTTGGGTGTCGCTTCAATGCTAAAAATACTCTTGATAAGAACTATCTTTACTTCGCAGAAAAATTAGGAGCTGAGATTCTTCCCGAAACAAAAGTAATAAAGCTCATTCCACTTTCAGAAGATGGAACAGAAGGATATGAAATTCATACTGAGTCTACAACTGGATTTTTAGGTTCTCCAAAAAAAATATTTCGAGCAGGTAATGTCGTGTTATCCGCAGGTGTTTTGGGAACATTAGGACTACTTTTAAAAATGCAACAAGAGAAAATTATGACTCGTCTTTCTCCTATGCTCGGTCATACTGTTAGAACAAATAGCGAGTCCCTAGTGGGTGTAACTTCTCTCAGAAAAGATGTGGATTTTTCAAAAGGAATTGCGATTACATCTAGTGTATATCCAGATGAGCATACTCATATTGAACCCGTTCGTTATTCGGCAGGCTCTGATGCAATGGGAAGCCTTGCAGCAGGAACGTTAGTTGATGGTGGAAAGGGAGTTCCCAGGTTTTTACGTTTTATCTGGAGTTCTATTTTACATCCAATCAGTACGATTCGATTTATTTCGCCTTTTGGATTTGCCAAGAAGTCAATTATTCTTTTGGTAATGCAAACCGTTGATAATAGTATTAAGATCGTTCGTAAAAGAAGACTAATTTGGCCTTTTCAAAAAACTCTCACATCTACTCAGGAGACAGGAAAACATATTCCTACTTTTATTCCGATTGCAAATGAATTTGCTCGTAGACTTGCCAAGCGGGTAGGTGGAGTTGCCCGCAGCACTTTAAACGAGGTAATTCTAGATATACCTACAACTGCTCACATCCTTAGCGGTTGTATCATTGGTGAAACTCCAAACACAGGTGTAATTGATTTAAAGAACCAAGTGTTTGGATATAAAAATCTTTTGATTTGTGATGGCTCGATGATTCCTGCTAATTTAGGGGTAAATCCAAGTTTGACGATCACTGCACTCTCCGAGCGGGCAATGTCATTTATCCCCTTGGCTTCAGAATTAAATCGACCCAAATTTTTTGAATACGAAAAAAACTGGAAAGTAACAAATACACTTTTTGCTGAAGAATCTCCTCGATCTACAAAAAAAGAAATTACCAGTAAGAAGAAACTTCCTGAGAAAAAGACAGCAGCAAAACCAAAAGCAAAGAAAAAATAAAATTTCTTCTTACGGAATTGAAAAGTGTTATCGTGTGTTCTGATAAAAATAAACGGTACTGGTCGATTCATCCGTGTTTATCCGTGTTTATCTGTGGTATTCTTTTTCTAAATTTCCCAATTGCGGCAAAACATAAATGCCTGAGTGGAGATTGTAGAAATGGTAAGGGTATTGCCTCTTATCCGAAAGGAGATATGTATACGGGAGATTGGAAGAATGGTTTTGCGGAGGGAAAAGGAGTTCTAGAATATGTCAATGGTAACGTTTATATTGGAGAATGGAAAGATGGGTTTGCCACCGGAAAAGGAATGATGCGTTTTTCGAATGGAAACCTATACCAAGGGGATTGGAGTGGAAGTCAGGCAGACGGACTCGGAGTTCTTTACGATAAATCTGGTAATGTAATTTTTTCTGGCATTTGGAAAGAAGGGAAATTTATTTCAAAACTTTTACCTTAATACATCTTTCAAACCTTAGAACTTTCCGATATTTTAAATAACTATACCTACGAAAAAAATAAGAGTGAGTCTATGATACTAAAAACTTTTCTAATTTTAAGTTTTCTTTTTTCAATTCCTGCATTTGCACAAAATAATTGGCGATGTATTGATGGAGATTGTGTTAATGGAACTGGAATTTCTACTGACGATGATGGGATTCGTTATGAAGGTTCTTTTCGTGGTGGAGTAAAATCGGGCAGAGGCAAACAAACAGAACCCAATGGAAATACTTACACGGGTGATTGGAAGAATGATGCACCCAATGGAAAGGGAACCTACAAACAATCTTCGGGTGAGAAATACATAGGATCTTTTGTGCAAGGATACTACCATGGAACTGGAACGATTACTTATGCGAATGGCGATAAATATACAGGCGAATTTAAAAAAGACAAACGTAGCGGCTACGGGTCATTATTCTACAGAACAGATCGCAAAATTTATATCGGCAAATGGAAAAATGACCAGCCCCATGGCTCTGGTATATTATATACTCTTAGTTCTGCCAAATCAGTTAAGTTCGATAAAGGTGTTCAGGTTCCAAAATAAAAAATGGGGAGATTGACATAGATAAACAACAGGGTAAGTTATATATGACCATTTTTAAGTTTATATTCAGTTTTTTATTTTTGATTCTTTCGATTCATTCTGTCAGTCGCACCGATGACTATTTACTTTTTAGTGCGGAGAAGGGGCACTTCGAACATGCCAAAAAAGCGTTAAGGCAAGGTGCTTATGTCAACGTAAGAGATTCCTCAGGGAAAACTCCTCTTATGCATGCAGCGATTTTTGGGAATTCTGATTTAGTTATGCTTTTAATTTTGAATGGAGCAGGAGCAGATTTTTCGATTAAAGACTATGAAGGTAAAACTGCTCTTATGTACGCGATAGAAAAAAAACATACTAAAATTATAGAATTGTTAAAAAGTTACGGAGCGACAGAATAAATGGTATTCTAACTACCTGACTATAATTGGCTGGTAGAGACCTTTTGCCATATCTCTTTTATCTACTAAATTTTGAAGTAGATCGTTATAGTATTTCTTCTTAGATGGATTGTATTTGATTAGACTTGTCGCATAACGTTCTGCTTCTAAATCCTTGTTTTGTAAAACTAGAATTTTTAAATATGTATTTTGATCTTCTTCTGAATCTTTCTCTGCGTTTATAATTTGTTTAAAAAAGTTAGATGATTTTATAAAATCGTTTTCACGAAAGTAGGAATAAGCTAAATATCGTTTTTCTGTGATACTTAAATTTCCTTTTTTACCAAGTTCTTTGATAATTTCTGTATAATTATTTTTAAATTCAAATAATAATTGGATGTAGAGAGGATATACATTTACTGAATCTGTTTTTTTTTCCATCAAACTTTGGACATAAAACCAAGCTTCTTTTTTATTGGTTCTAATTAGAGATTTGATTAATAGAATTTTTGCGAAGGTATAATTTTCCTTTAACTCCAAAGTTCTTTTGGCTTCAATCGCTGATTTATCAAAATTATCCACTTGATAATACGCTACTGCTAAATTCATTCTGTAATAAGGGTTATATGATCCGTATTGAGTCGCTTGTTCAAAATACGAAATTGATTTTTCCCATTCATTTCTTTTGGCATAAATCATTCCCATTAAAAAGTAACTTGGATCATGACTAACATTAAATTTGAGAGCGGTGTTTAAATGTCCAATTGACGTTTGAAATTCTCCATAACAATAATGCAAATTTCCTTTTAGATAAAAATAATCTACAGATACCTCTGATAAATCTAAAATTTGTTTGGTAATTGCCTCCGCGCTTTTCCATTCTTTTGCGCGGATATGAGTGAGAGCTGTTTGGGTTAGTTTAGAAATTTCTAATTTGACTTTTGCATCTGAAATTAACTTTTCTCTATCTGGATCAGTAATGGAACTTGTATCTACTTCCGTATTTTCAAAATCGTCATAAGGATCAGACAAAAGACTAGAATAGAATAAAAGTGTGAAGACCAAAAAAAGGCTAAATTGTTTTAAAGGCATATTATGATTATCCGTAGAATATTATCCTAGTAAACTTTGAATCTTTTGTTTCAGAATATTGAATCCTTCATTTTTTAGATTTAGGTTTACTTTTCGAAGAAATTTTTGATACGATGCAGTTAGGTTCATATTTTTTGTAATTACATTCCCAACATAGACTGCTTCTGAATTTTTAGAAAAATGGAGTGCTAATTTTTCATGATAGTCTGAAATTGAATAGAGTAGAATTTTTTTATTTAGAAAACTTGCATCCATAACACTTTGTCCGTAATAAGATATAAAAAATTCCGATTCAGAAAGGAGTTTCAAAAAATCTCGTTTGTTCGTTTTTGACCAAGTTTTAATTCCAAAATTTGCTTTCTTTCTTGGGACACCACCAACTCGAATAATTTCATATCCAGAATCTGAAAAATGAGTAAATGCAAATCTATCCAAAAGAAAGGAAGATCTAAAGTTTAAGTTTCCTGCATAGATTAGAACTCTTTTCTTTTCTTTGTTTTCCTTATAGGATTCAATTCCGAATGTAAATAGTGAATTTTGAATAACATCTTCAAACTCATTGAACATATGAGGCAATAAATCATGAGGAAAATAACTATACCTATCTTGTCCAAAATGATCAATTAAAAGAATTTTTTTATCTTTTAGTTCGTTTGGGATTTCCATATCTCTATGGTCTATTATAAAAAGATCAAAGTTTTTTTCGTCAGGCAATTTTGAATTACATATCACTTCATATCCGATGCTCTCAAGATTAACGGATACAGATTTACATCTTTCGTAATGTCCACTTCCATATTTTTCTGGTTCGGCGTACAATATAAAAATTCGTTTTCTTTTTTTTGTAGTGGAGTCGATTTTAAAACTGACTTGGTTAATGCTTTGATTGATTAAAAAAAGTTCTGGTTTTTTTTTATATAAATCAATAATTTCCTTACTTCCAAAAAAAGGATTTTTAGGGTATAATAAAGTGTAAACTTCTTGGCAGAGTTTATAATCTAGCTCTTCATCAATTGTAAGACGTATTTTTTCGCAGATTAATTTATCTTCTTTGGTTAGGAGTGGTGTGAATTTTTGAAAACGAAAATCTCCTGTTTCTTTTAGGTGAAGGCTTACATGTTCTTTGTGTTTTTCTTCTAGTCCGTTGTGTGGTTCTTTTTTTATTGATGACATTTTGAAAATTTCAATTCCCATACCAAGTGGAAGACCTGAAAAGGAGGCAATTTCTATTTCTGGATTGTCAAAAACTTCCATTAAAAGCTCTAAGTATTCAAGATCAACAAAGGGGTTATCGGCTGTTAACCGCATTACATATTCGGCATTGTATTTTTCAGAAGCTTGGATAAATCTTTCTCTTACATCTATTTCTGATCCTTCAAAAAATTCTAGAGAATTGTTTTTGGCGTATTCAATTAATTTCACATCACCTTTAGGAATTAGTAAAACTATTTGTTTGCGCTCTATCACTTTGCAAAGGCGATCTATGATATGAGAAAGAATAGGTTTGTCCCCAATTGATTTTAAAACTTTTCCAGGAAGACGGGAGGATGTAGTCCTCGCTTGGATGAATGCAAAAAAATTATACATTGAATGTATACCACTCATCACAGGTTAAACAAGGTGCGTTTATCTTATCATGATTTCCATGAAGAGAATTTGAAAATGTCTTCATACCATTTTCCCATATGCTAAAAATTGAATCCGAATGTAAGTTTCCTATTTTATTTTGTAATTCTTGTTTGCAGATTGTTACGCTGCCATCAGAGGTGATGTATAAATCTCTATTCAGATGCCAACAAAAATCTCGTTTGATAGGAGTGAGATCACTTACTCTTTTTTCTGGCATGAGTCCAGCATAGGAGTTGTATTTTTGTAGTATCACGTTAATTCCTAGTTTTTCGAAGTAAGTAAAATAACTTTCAATCTCTTCTTCTATTTCTTTGATTTTGATTATTTGTAAATGAATGTTAGACTTTCCTAATGTATCTGCGATAGTAGAAATTTTATCCAGAACAGATTTTACATTTGTTTTGTTTTGGTAAATTTCTTTGTATTTTGATTCATTTAAAGTTGTTAGATTTACAATTAGACTAAGTTTGGTTTTATTTTGTCCAATAGATAAAATTGTTTCTAGAAATTTATTAATGTCAACATAAAGTGCAGTCTCTACGATTAATTCTTTTAAGTGCGGATAATCTAATATAGCCACAATAATTTCATTAAATTCTGGATGTAAAAAAGGTTCACCCATTCCACCTAAACAAATAGTGATTGGATAAGGAAATGTTTGATTTAGATCATTTAGAAATTTTGTGATGAAAGATAAGCTGAGTTTTTCAGTGTCATTTTCATTTGAGATAAACTGTCTAGGGCAAAAAGTACAAGCCGATTCGCAACCATGGTAGAGTTCCATTTCGATATAAGAAGGAGCAAGTCTAAATCCATTTGGATTCGCAAGTATGTTATCAAATAATTCCCTATATTCCATATTTGGATTTACATTCATGAAAAATTCTGAAAGTTTTAGAGATCTAAAATCAGATAGAGAAAAATCAAGCCTAAACTGTCTTAGATCAGGTTCTTTAAAAAAAATCTCAGTGTCATAATTATTCAGATTTTTAATTAAATAATCATGTGCCGTTGTTGGAACGTTATCTGGAAGACTATTTACAAATTCTCGTGAAAGAAAATAGGGAACAATTCCTTTGGGTAAATTCTCACTGTATGAATATTGCGCCAAATAGCGAGTATGCCTACTTTCTAGTTCACGGGTTAAATCCAAACTAAACATAGGACATATTCCTAAAAAATAAGCAAAACAAATTTCGTCAAAGTCTGGGTCTTTTGAATTTGATGGAGGCAATAGATCATTAACCGCAAATAAAAAACTAAGCTCCGATGTTTGATTGATGTATTGGAAATTTTTTTGTAGATTAAAATTATAGTTNNAATTGATTTTTTTCCCAATAACTCTAGTTGAGACTGGTTTAAAAAAATAGCTATTTTAGAAATTGAAGTTTTATTCATGGGGATGCAGGCTCAATTTTGCTATAATTAAATGATTCATCTGGGGTATCTAGTTTATTTTCTGTGATGTATTCTTTGTCGTAGATGGTGATTAATACTTCTTTTCTTCTTGTTAAAATCCAATCGTCAAAAGAGGAGTCTACTCTTTCTCTTTGAATGATCTCTTGGATATTTCTGCGAATTGTATCTAGCGGAGTAGGGCGTTTACCCTCTAAACGAACTAGGCAGTATCTTCTCTTATCATCCACAAATGCGTCAGAAATTTTTCCATCTTCGAGTCTTCCTAGTGCATTGATAAGTGCTGGGCTGCGATTAAAAATTTCGAAGGTGGGTGTCCAATCATTGATTCCTTTGGCATAGGCTTGGTTTCTTGGACCACTCGCAATTAGCCCGAAAGAGTCTTTGTCTTTTCTGGAATCTTTTTTTATGGAATTGATTTCATTTGAAATTCTTTGTTCTTCTTCAACAGAATTATTTTTTGGAATAAGGCATATTTCTCTAAATTTTACTTCGAATCCAACTTTTTGTTTATTTGCATTGTACCAAGCTTGCACTTCTTGTTCGGATGGAGGTTTGATACTTACTCTTACTTGGAGTAATTGACCTCTTTTAATTTGGTAGGGGAGATCATTTAACCAAACATCAAAAGGAAGTCCAGTTTTTTCGGAGATTAGTTTTTCAAATTGGGAACGTTCTGTTGTCTGGCTAAGCTTCATTAGCCGATCTACCTCGGCTTCAATGTTTTTTTCACTTGCTTGAATTGATTCTTCTTCGGCTGTAATGTCAATAATTGCCCTTGCAATTAAAAAATCTAAAACTTGCGATTTCCATGAGCCTTTCTGTGTTTTGCCTGCTTTTTTTTGTTTTTGTAGATTTTTAAAAACTTCTTCTCCTCTTTCAAAATCCAACTGGGAGATGGAAATTTTCCCAACGATAGCCATGATTTTATTGATAGATTCTGGTGCTGCTGTCAAAACTTTTGGAGTTGTATTGAGAATAAATATACCCAACCAAAAAAGGAAACGAAGTTTAAAAAAGTTCATTTGGTATACGGTATACCTAGTGGGTAGTTTTTTTCAATTGTTTTTTAGGAATTGCTTAGATTATCAAATCGACTGTATTCAGGAGTAAATGCTAACGGAAAACTTTTTGTTTGACCTGCGCGGTTTTTGGCGATGATAATTTCTGCTTTATTTTTTTGATCTTCTGGAATTTCATCTGGGTCTTTTACTTTGTCTTCACGATAGATAAATGCAACAATGTCAGCATCCTGCTCGATCGCGCCAGATTCTCGTAAGTCTGACAACTGTGGTTTTTGATCTTTGGATCTTTGTTCCACAGAACGGGACATTTGAGAAAGTGCTATGATTGGACAATTTGCTTCTTTTGCCATTTGTTTTAAATTTCTAGAAATGGAGGCTACTTCTTGTTGTCTGCCTTCTTTTACACCCGGATCATTCATGAGCTGTAGGTAATCCACTACAATAAGCGAAAGAGGTGTTGTGATTAGAAGTTGACGAACTCTACTTTTGAATTCCCAAATCGAAAGTGCTCCCGCGTCATCAATCCAAATTGGAGCTGATGTAACTTTCACGATAGACTCTAAAAGTTTTTTTTGGTCACTTGGATGAATTGCGCCCGTTTTTAAATTATTGGAATTGATTCTTGCTTCTGAACAAATCATTTTGATGAGTAATTCCATCCGGCTCATCTCAAGAGAAAATATTGCTACGATTTTTTTTTCTTTTATTGCAACGTTAGACGCTATATTTAAGGCAAATGTCGTTTTGCCCAAACCCGGACGGGCAGCGATGATAATTAATTCGTGTGGTTTTAGACCTGTGGTTACTTCATCTAAGCCGTCGAAGTGAGTTCTAAGACCACTCGTAGCTCCTTTGGTTTCATACATGAGCTGAACATAATCAATCAAATCAGCTTTATCGTCTTTTACAAGTTTTAGTCCGCGAGATTGGACTGCTCTTGAAATTTTTGCAAGTTCCCCTTCTATTCGAGTGAATAATCCTTCGTTATCCTCTTGTTCGGCATTGATATTTTCAATTGAGTCACGTAGGACTTTGATGTATTTTCTTCTATCAGAATATTTTTTGATTCGCTTTGCATAATAACTGAGAGGTTGAATTACAACTGCATCACGGTACAATGCAAAAATATATTCTTGGTCTTTTGCTTCGTCGCGGAAACGAGATGTTTCGCGTAAGTGGTTTGTAAGTGAAATTGGGTCAACAGTAATGGATGCATCAACGAGTTCTCTCATCGACGCATACATTCTTTTGTGAAGATCTTGGTAAAAATCTTCAGGTTCTATCTGGAGGTCATTTACACCAGGTGACCCTTTTAAAAGTATAGATGCTAAAAAGGACTTTTCAGATTCTAACTCATAAAGAGGGTCAGTGTTCATAGAAAATTACTCTGATTTTTCTACGTTTATTTTGATACTGGATGTAACTCCATCAGCGAGTTTTACTTTTATTTGGTAAGTTCCGAGGGTTTTGATATGCTCAGGGATTTCGATTTTACGTTTGTCAATTTCGATTCCCTCTTTTTTGAGAGCACTTGCAATATCAATCGCAGTAACAGATCCAAATAGTTTGTCGTTTTCGCCAACTTTTACAAGGATTTGTAATTCCTTACTTTCAATTGATTTTGCAATTTCTTGCATAGACTTAACACGTTTATCTTTTTTGATAGCGGCTAATTTTCTTTGGTGCTCAATTACTTTTGCTGAGCCTTCGTTTGCACGAATTGCAAGGCGATTTGGAAGAAGGTAATTTCTTGCATAACCATCTGCTACTTCTTTTTGATCACCTGCATCCCCTAGGTTAGAAACGTCTTTTTGTAAAATAACTTTCATGCGGATACTCCTTATATTACTCTAAATGGTAAGAGAGAAATAGATCTTGCTTTTTTGATTTCTCGTACCAATTGTCTTTGGTGTTTCGCACAGGTTCCTGTGATTCTTCTTGGAAGAATTTTTCCACGGTTAGTGATAAATCTTTCGATCATATCAACTCGTTTGTAATCGAGAGTAGCCGCAAGAGTTTTATCCGCGCAGAATTTACAAACTTTACGTTTGTATTTTGCATTTTTCTTTGGATATTTTCCTTCGCCATCTTTTCCGCGAAAGTTTTTATCGTCATCATCTTCATCGCGTTTGTTATAGATCTTTTCTTTTACAGGGTAGTCCTGTTGAATGTCGTTGTTTTCTTCTGACATGGTATTAGTCCTTTTATTAGTATTAAAATTTGTTAAAAAACTGAATCATCTTCGTTGATGTCACTGGCATAACCTGGGTCGTAAGATTCCATCGGTACTTCTTGATGCGAATAAGACGAGTTAGCCCCACTGTTACTTCCACCGCCTCCTGTGTTTCCACCTAGGAGTTGAAAGTTTTCTACTCGGATTCTGACTTTGCTGTTTTTCTTTCCGTCAGGGGCATCCCAAACAGATTGTTGCAATCTACCTTCTACGGCAAGTTGTTTGCCCTTAGTCGCATATTGCTTTAAAACGTCAGCTAATTTACCCCAAACTTCACAATCAAAGAAATGAGTTTCCTCTTTTTTCTCTCCGTTTGCTACGTAAGTGCGGTTCGTTGCTAGACTAAAATTACAAACAGAAGTATTTGCTACTGTTCTAATTTCAGGATCTCTAGTGAGCCTTCCGATGAGAGTAACCCGGTTCAGGTCATTTGCCATGGATCAAACCTTNNTTTTTTAAAATATCCTGAATGGCTTTTTTGGTGTCGTCTAGAACAGACTGAGATCCCTCAGCTAGTATAGACGTAATTTCATACGCTCGCATAATTGTCTCCTTTGGGTTAACCCTTAGTTCTGTATCTAAGTCATTTTTGCGAAAAATGAACACAGTAAGGGTAGAAGTATTAGATTTTATGTCAGCCTAAATCGCTCGGGAGTGACGTCAAGAGATTTTGGGTGAGTAGGGAAGGGGAGTTGAATTTTGGATTGAGGTAACAAGATATGCCACAGAGGCACTGAGACACAGAGAGTATTTTCGCTATCAACTTCTTCTCTCTGTGCCTCTGTGGCAAAATCATTATTTTCCCGAAAAAGAAATTTATTTCCAGAATCCCATCCATTGCGATTTGCAAAAACTTAGGAGAAGTCCTAAACTTTTGGTATTTTTTGTAAAAAAAACGAACTTTTCCTCTGAAAATCTACCTGTTAAATCTTTGTAATGCCCTGCCTTGATGCTGGTATAGTGCGTAGGACATTTTACCCAGTCCCTNNGCCGCTTTGTCACAGCAACCGCAAGCAACCTTGACAAACACAGGAACTGGAACGGCGGGTGTTGCACCAAGTGTTCTATGGAAGTCCGGCACTGAAAGGCAAATGCTGACTTTTGAATCAATCTATTTACATGAGGTAAAAATATGAATTTAATCAATAAATCTTACGCTATAATACTCACCCTTCTTCTTTTATTTTCACTGACACAATGCAAGGAAACCGTGACAGAGAGGAGTGATAGATATGCAAAACAGGCTGCAGCCTTGGCTCTCCTTAAATCGGAAGGTCGTTCTGGTTTTAAAATCCAAGGAACTATTTCTGGTCTTAACTCAACTGGCTTGGTTATTCAAAACAATGGTGGGGATGATCTGGCTATCGAAAATGGAGCGACTAATTTTATTTTTTCAAAACTAATTCCTGTTGCAGAAAGGTATGAGGTTACAATAAAGACGCAACCAATTGGCTTGAATTGCTTAGCTTATTCTAACTTTGGATATGCTAATACAGATATTGACAATATTCAAATTAAATGTGTCAATAGTTACAAGGTAGGAGGGACAATAACTGGATTAACTGCTTCTGGATTGGTATTGCGAAACAATGGAGAGGACGATTTGACCGTGGTGAGTGGTGCAACGAGTTTTACTTTTGCTAAAGAAATTAGGGAAGGCAGAGAATATGCAGTTACAATAGGAACTCAACCACAAGGACTAAATTGTACAGTAAACAATGGAACAGGTTCAGTTACAGCAAATGTGAACAACATAAGTGTTGTTTGTGTAAGCTATTCTATTGGTGGAACGATTACGGGACTAGCTGCTTCTGGATTGGTATTACAAAACAATGGAGGAGATGACCTCACGGTGGACACTGGAGCAACTTCTTTTACATTCCCTACTAGAGTAATTGGAGCCTATGCAGTCACAGTAAAAACTCAACCAACCGGATTGTCTTGTGCGGTAAGTAGTGGAAGCGGAACTGCAACAACAGATATAAGTAATGTTAGTATTACATGCATAAGCTCTTATTCTATTGGTGGAACGATTACGGGACTAACTGCTTCAGGATTGGTATTACAAAACAATGGAGGAGATGACCTGATAGTTAAAACTGGAGCAACTACTTTTATATTCCCTACTAGATATGGAGTCTATGCAGTCACAGTAAAAACTCAACCAACAGGATTGTCTTGTGCGGTAAGTAGTGGAAGCGGAACTGCAACAACAGATATAAGTAATGTTAGTATTACATGTATAAGCTCTTATTCTATTGGTGGAACGATTACGGGACTAACTGCTTCTGGATTGGTATTACAAAACAATGGAGGAGACGATCGAACTGTTCCAAGTGGTGCGACTAGCTTCACATTTGCAACGAAAATAGCACCGGGAGCCGCGTATGCAGTCACAATAAAAACGCAACCATTAGATCTAACCTGCACGGTTTCCAATGCAACAGGGACGGCAACTGCGATTGTAATGAATGTAACTTTGGCATGTGTAGGTAATGGTACAATAATTCGCAATTGGGGAGTCTTTACCGATAATAATAATGGAACTGTTAAGTTTGAAGGAGTAGCAGGAACCTTTGGCGGACAGACCTACACGGCACAGACTCTAACATGGATGAAGTGCTCTCATGGACAAGCATGGAAATCATCCACGAATGATTGCAAGCAAAATGGCACTGCGGGAGATAACTACGGAGTAACTGCAGTTAAATACTGTAGTGTAGCTGACCAATCGTGCAATGATACAGGGACTGGTCTCCTTAACGGATCTGGAATAAGTACTGCATATACTGCTTGTAATGATTTAAACGCAGGTGCAGGGACTTATGGCAAAACCAATTGGAGGGTTCCTACTAAAAATGAGTTAAAACTATTGATCAATTGCGGCAGTGGTGCAATTCCTGATGATACGGGAAATTGTGGATCTTCAACTACTGCAATTAATACTTACTTTCCAAATACTGTTGGCGACTCTTATTGGAGTTCTATTACCTACGTAGGAAATACAAACTTGGCGTGGGTCGTCCGTTTCAACGGTGGCTACACAGCCATCTTCCAGAAGACGTTTACCAGTTATGTACGTTGTGTCTCTGGACCGTAGTCTTTGTTCAATGTAAAATGTAGGATGAACAATTCAGAATGAAAGAACTACGGTGTAGAGGGATGATGAGTTGATACTTTTGAACGAGGAATAAAGTTCCTTCATCATTCAAAATTTTACCAAGAACTGCGAGTAAACAGCTCGCAGTTCTTTTTGTGGGGGTATTGGAATTATGCGCTCTACACGACTATTCAGATAGTTGTTCTACAAATTCCACTGATACGCCAAAGTCTTCGGCGATTTCTTCGAGGGTAAGCTTTTTTCTAGCAATGGCTTTTCGGATAGAAAGTTCTTTTTCTTTTTCAGAACGTTCTTTTTCTTCCTGCTTGCCTTTCTCGACACCAATGAGAATTCCCTCTTCAACGCCTTCTTCTTTTGCCATTAGCTGCACCATTTTTCTGCCTTCTCGGATTTTGCTTTGCTCCCATTCAGAAGGAGATATATGCTCAAAGTCTAATATTTCGGAAGCTCGTTTGATTCCGTCGTTGTTCGAATTGATGCTCGGTTTTTCGGGATGGTGCATGGACTCGTATACTAAATCCAACCAATCTCGAATGCGAGTAGGTGTTTCAGCGTTTTTGTAATTCGGATTTAAAAATACAAGACTGTGCCCATAGATGTTTAACTCATCTCCCTTGATGTTCTTGGGATTCAAGTTGGAAATCAGAAGTTCGTCTTTGATTGGAATTCCAGTTTTTTGGTTTATCTTGTATGGAGCTGTGATGAAAATTACTGCGTAGACAGTTTTTTCAATTCCGTAGTTTTTGGAACTGCGTTGTAATTCAGCGATTGCCATTAAAAAATAATGCAGAAACCGATCGAAGTTGTAATCGTAATCCACTTTCTGGATTTCGATGATTACCCGCTTGTCCGTAGACTCTGCAAAAATATCATATTTAAAATCAATATTGCCAATCCTTGGATCGAAAGATTTTTCTGTTTCTACTTTGTCAAATTCCAAGTCCATTTCGAGAACATCTTTTACAAAATGTTTTAGCACAATTGTGTCCGTAAATGCTTTCTTGAAAAATACTTCGTTATCTAAGTTCGCAATCATTGTTTTTCTATCTCATTCGACTTATTCTAAACTGTAAAGTGAAAAAAGAAAATCAACCACATAGCGTACATTTGGAGAGTTGCAAAACGAAGTGTGGCAACCACAGAGAAGCACCGAGAAAAGTTAAAACTCTGTGCCTCCGTGGCAAAATCATTATTTTTCCGAAACAGAAATTTATTTCCAGAATCCCATCCATTGCGATTTGCAAAAACTTAGGAGAAGTCCTAAACTTTTGGGTGTTTTTGTAAAAAAAATGAATTTTTACTCTGAAAATCTACCTGTTAAATCTTTGTAATACCCTGCCTTGATGCTGGTATAGTGCTTAGGACATTTTACCCAGTCCCTAAGGAGAAAAATATGGGAAAATCGATACGAAAATTTAGTAAGGCTCTTTTGCTTAGTTTGCTAATTGTTACTTTTACAAACTGTCATAAAGAGAAAGACGATAAACTTTTACTTTTTGTAAGTGGATTTGTCGCAGGGCAATCATCCTCTAGAACTATTGTCATAACAGAAACGGCAACAGGAACAGGAACAGGAACAGGAACAGGAACAGGAACGGGAACGGGAACGGGAA
>DDBL01000058.1 GCA_002333425.1 Leptospiraceae bacterium UBA2033 | reverse complement strand
CGTGGTGCAATTCCTGCTAAGATTACCGACACTTACAACGGCGATTTTAATGTTATCAAAAACAACTTAAACAATGCGATTGATAATGTGAACGCTCTCGTTGCGGATGCTGGTATGCTTGCAAAAGCGGCTATCGAAGGTAAACTCGCGACTCGTGCTGACGCAACCAAACACCAAGGCGANNCTTGTGGCTGATGCTGGTATGCTTGCAAAAGCTGCTATCGAAGGTAAACTCGCGACTCGTGCTGACGCAACCAAACACCAAGGCGACTATCGTAAGATTGTGGAAGGGGTTAATCAGACGTTAGACTCTGTGATTGGACCTCTTAACGTTGCTGCTGATTATGTAGACAAAATCTCCCATGGAGCAATGCCTGCTAAGATTGTTGATACTTACAACGGAGATTTCAACACAATCAAGAATAACCTTAACCGTTGTATTGATAATATCAATGCAATGATTGCGGATGCAAATATGCTTTCTCTTGCTGGTGTGGAAGGAAGACTTTCTACTCGTGCTGATGCAACCAAACATGAAGGTGATTTCCGTAGAATTGTAGAAGGTGTTAACAAAACTCTAGATGCAGTGATTGAACCTGTCAAGGAAGCGTCTAACGTTTTAATCCAGATGTCACAGGGAAATTTAAAAATCAGAATGAGTTCCAACTACCAAGGTGATCATGCTCAGATTTCTAAAGCTCTAAACACTACGCTTGATATGGTACAAGAAAAAATATTTGAAATTTCAAGAGTCCTCTCTAGTATTTCAGGTGGTGATTTAACAGTAAAACTTGAATCTAGTTACGTTGGTGATTTTGTGGAAATTAAAAATTCTCTGCAATTGATTATTGAATCCATACAACGAATTGTAGTGGAAATTAAAAATGCTACAATGCAAGTAAATGCAACTACTGGTCAACTAGAAAGTCTATCTTCTAATTTAAGTAGCGGTGCAAGTGAACAAGCCGCAAGTGTGGAAGAATCCAGTGCATCCATCGAGGAGCTTTTAGCATCTGTAACGCAAAACACTGATAATTCTAAAACAACAGATCAGATTGCAAATAAAGCAGCTAGACAAGCAGAAGAAGGTGGAGTTGCAGTGGCTCAAACTCTGAAAGCAATGAAAGAAATTGCTGAGAAAATTAATGTTGTAGAAGAAATTGCATCGCAAACCAACCTACTCGCTGTAAACGCATCTATTGAGTCTGCAAGGGCTGGTGAACATGGTCAAGGTTTTGCTGTGGTCGCAAGTGAAGTTCGTAAACTAGCAGAGGGAAGTAAAAAAGCTGCAAAGGATATTAAGGAGCTAACATCCAGAAGCCTCGAAATTGCGGAAAATGCTGGTAAGCTACTAGATGAAATTGTTCCTAGCATCAAAAAAACGGCAAACTTAGTGCAAGAAATTTCAGCAGCATCGGAAGAGCAAAGTTACAACTTAAATAGTTTCAACACTGCAATCGACCAATTAAGTCAAGTAGCTCAACAAAATGCAGCATCTTCCGAAGAGTTGGCTGCGACTTCTGAAGTGTTAAACAAACAATCTAATGATTTAAAAACAACAATCTCTTTTTTCAGAATGGAAGATAACAAAGAGTTTGAATTACAAACAGCGAGTCAAGTGACAAAACCAGCAGCGCCTAAGTTCAATTTTGCGCCTAAAGAGGCTGCTAAAACTACCAGACCGGAGAATCCAGCAAAAAACTTCAAAGGTAAAACAGCAGCTCAAGGTAATTCTCATATAACTCATAGACAGTTAACAGAAAAAGACAAACAAAATGAGGGATATGAACTTACCTAATTTCGATTTTTTGAGATTGATTGATTAAAAAAGGGGGATTTGAATGAATCTAGTTAAAAAGCCAGACCAACATAAAATAGTAATTTTTATGGAAGAAAGAGATTTTGCCAATCCTCCTGATATGATCATTGAAAATCTGAAAGAAATTATCCCAATCAGTACGGGTTATGAAATTCACCTGAAATTGCAAGATGTGAAAGATATACCGATAAGATATTTTGCAATCCTACTTTCTTTTTTTAAGAGTATGAAAGAAAAGAAAACATCTATCACAATTAAATGCGGCAAAGACCTGTTATACAGTCTTTTAGATGCTGGACTCGGTAATCTTGTATATGCAATAGAGGAAATCTGATGGATTTAGACATGCAACACCTCCTTTCTGAATTTTCCAATGAAGCAAGTGAGCTTCTAGGGAAAGCAGAATCCGAAATCATTGAATTAGAAAAGAACCAAGACTCTGATAGAATCAATGCCATTTTTAGATACATTCATACGGTTAAGGGTAATTCTGGAATGTTTGAATTTTCTAGAATGAGTAAACTTGCTCATGCACTTGAAAATTTACTTGGAAAATACAGAGAAAAACGAATTGAAATCACTCGAGAAGTAATAGACTTAATGCTTTCCTCTGTTGATAAATTAAAAGATATTCTAAATCACCTAAAAGAAGAAGAATATGCAGATATTGATGAGCTTTGCAATCATCTAAAGAGTGTAGCAGATAATCTTTCGAATAACAAAATAGACACTGCCAACCCAGAACATACAAAAGCCGAAATAAATTTAGAACAAATTTTTGACAAAGAAAAAATAGATACACTTACTGACCTTTGTGTGTCAGAAAAAAAATATGTTTATGTTTTAGGAATTAATTTACTCGAACAAGAAACAATCAACACTGTAAATGAATTAAATCTATTTTTAAATTCATTTGCCTATGTAATCTATGACAAAAAGATTGTAGAAGAACATATCGAAGGTTTAGAAACCTATTCTAATACTCCCAAAAGTCTTTTGTATTTTATATTAGTATATTCGAATATACCAATAGAGGAACTACAACCTAAATTAGAATTAAAAAATATTTCAGTTAAAATTCTTTACTCACCTATCGAAAAACCAATTCCCCAGATAGTAGAAACTATTCCTGAAACAGTAGCAGTCACTCAAACTAATCGTGTAAATGGAAACGATAAACCTACTGAAACAACAACTGCTGCTGCCGAGTCTTATTTACGCGTAAAAAGTAAGTTATTAGATGATTTGATTAAGCTTGTTGGTGAAACAATTATCACTAGAAATCAACTTTTTCAGGTAAGTGCATTTTTAAATGATGCTGAGGGAAGCGGAATACTTTCTCGTATGAGCCAACTAATTACTCAACTGCATGAAAAGATCATGCACACAAGACTTCAGGAGCTAAACACGATTAACCAAAGAGTCAATAGAGTTGTTAGAGATACAGCTCGTAATCTAGGAAAACAAGTTGAGATGGTTTTTGAGGGCGGCGAAGTAGAATTAGATAAGACTATGATTGATACAATTCTTGATTCAATCATTCATATGGTTCGTAATTCAATTGACCATGGCATTGAGATACCAGAGGAACGAATTAAAGCTGGTAAAAATCCTACAGGTAGAATAAAATTATCCGCATCTCTTCAAATTGGAAATATTCAACTAATCATTGAAGATGATGGAAAAGGATTAGATCATGATAAGATTAGAAAAGTTGCAGTTAATAAAGGTTTAATTGGAGCTAACGATCATTTGTCGCAAGAAGAAATTGAGGATTTATTATTTAAACCAGGATTTAGCACTGCTACAGTAGTTACAGAAACTTCCGGTCGTGGTGTTGGAATGGATGTTGTTCGCACCAGTTTTAAAAAATTAGGTGGTAGTGTACATATGCGCTCCGTCACGGGAAAAGGAACTTCCATAACAGCAACAATTCCTCAAACTGTTACGGTTATTTCTTGTCTATTAATTTCAGTGGATAATATTCGTTATGCGATTTTTCAAAAGAACGTTTCTGAATTGATTAATTTTGAAAGTGAAATGTTTACGATTGTAAACGGCATCAGAATGTATCGTTTTAGAAATAGTATGATTCCTCTCATTCATTTAGGAAAAATGCTTTATCCTGAAAAAGATTTTAAAGAAGAAACAGAATACATAGTGATTGTCAAATCCGAAAATTATCTATTCGGAATCCTTTTTGACCAGATGTTAGGTACAGAAGAAATTGTAGTCAAACCACTCGGAGACTTTTTCCAAGAATTAAAATTATTTGCAGGGGCGACTATCATGGGAGATGGAGAGGCTGTATTAATTCTTGATATTTCAGGCGTTGCTGAATTCCAAAAAATTGACGGGCACACAAGTCAAGATACTGCTGAAATTAATTCAGTCATTAACCGAATGAAAAAAGAGCAGGGATTTATTTTATTTGATATTATGGGACACCGATTTGCAACAAGTCTTGGCTCTGTAATTTGTATTGAAAAACTTTCTAACTATCCAATTGAGAATCTTTCTGGATTAGATGTAATTCAATACAAAGATGCAGTGATTCCTATTATCACATTAAACGAAATTTACAATCTATCATCCGAAACTTCTCTCGAAAGTGCTTTTCTAATAATCATCAATGTGGATAACAAAAATCTTGCAGTTGTAATTAACGAAATCATTGATATTGTTTATGAAATTTCCATGATTGACGATGGAAGATTTAAAGGGGAATCAGTGATTGGTCATGCCATCATAAATGGACATACTACTGTTGTGATTGACATAAATGATTTATTAGGTAGAGTATACAAACACAAATTTGAATGGATTGGAAAACATCTAGAACAAATTTCACAAATAAAAATTTCTCCAGAAGAAATGGTACAAGCTCAATGACACAAGAGATCGAAAAAAAACAAGATAAAATTCAATTACTAACTTGGACGATTGGTGGTCAGATTTATGGAGCTGATATTAACTATTGTCTTGAAGTTCAAAAGGATGTTAGTATCGTACAAGTCCCTCATTCTAAAAATTATATTTCTGGAATCGTAAATTTAAGAGGGGATGTAGTGACTGTTTTGGATTTACTTGTTTTATTAAATCAGAAAGAAAAAGCAAGTAGAGAGAAATGTGTCATTATCCGCTTCAATAACAGCGAAAAACAAGTCGCCATAAAAGCAGATGCAATTAGTGATGTAATTGAACTACCCAAAACAAGTTTGGAAGAAGCAAGTTTACATATATCAGCAGAGCAAACTAAGTATATTCCTTATGTTGCTTACACTTCTGCTGGATTTATTTTGATCTTTAACCCTGAAGAACTTTTTATTATCAAATAGAATGGAGACAGTATGAGTGATTTTAATGTCCTAAGTGTAGATGATTCTCAATATATTAGAGAAATCGTAACACAAACCCTCAAAACTAATAGCCGGTATTCAGTACTTCAAGCGGTTAATGGCTCTGATGCGCTTCAAGTTATCAAAGATAATTTTATTCATTTAGTAATCACTGATATTAATATGCCTGTAATGGATGGAGTCACTTTTATTAAAGAAGCTAGAAAACTCTACCCTACTCTTCCCATCATAGTTCTCACAACAGAGTCAGGAGACTCTCTAAAAAAAGAAGTTATGGATAATGGTGCTAATGGTTGGATCATCAAACCTTTTAGACCAGTTCAACTTTTGACCCTCGTAAAAGAAATACTAGAATAAATTGTGAACACAAACGACGATTTTTTAATTCAAAATCATAGAGATTTACTAATTGTAAACTCAGACAAAAATCAACTCATAATTGAAAAAGAAATTTTTCTAAATCATAACTTATTAGTTGAAACAGCAGATAATCTATCTGATGCAATTAAATGCCTGTATGTACATTCGCCTAAAGTAATTCTATTAGATGATATTTTTTCTGAGTTAGATATTGTTCATACAATTCGATTACTTGGAAGAGTGGAAGAAGATACAATTGTTATTCTAAGAACCAACCAAAGTGATAATGAAATTAACTTAGTCTCACAAAATATTCACGTGTTTTGTAAAATTGAAAAAACTACTCAAATCGAAACTGTCATAAAATTAGTAAACGATGCAATCCAATGTTACAAAGATAATCAGAAGAAATTAAATTTTTTGAATCTTTCTACAGACTGGTTAAAAGAAGAATTGGAATGGCTTTTATGGAAAGAAGAACACACTCAAACTTCTCAATCTACTTATGGCAAAAAAATTATTGAGACTATCGTTCATTCCATCTTTCAAGGTTTAGGTGTAGGTGGTCTTTTGACTTTAGTTGATTTTTTAGAAATGGAAAAAATAGAAGAAGGCGAATATTCTAAAGTAAAAACACAAACATTAGAATCTGTTTTTCATAACGCCGAATCGATTCGAATCATCAAAGAAAAATTAGACAAAGTAATTCACGTTTTTGATTTAACTTATGAGAAAGAAATTATTAGAGCATCTGAGTTGCCAGTCATGATTGAAAATTGTATTAAAGAATTAGAGCCATTTTCAGGAATAAAAAAACAATTTATTTATTTAGATAAATTTTCTAATACATATGACTTTTATGGAAATAAAAAATTGATAGATATTTCTATAAAAGAATTACTCACAAATGCATTCAAATATTCACCGGAAAAATCAATCATCTATATTTCGATCATGCATATTGAAAATGATGTAACAGTGGTAATTACAAATCCAATTCTACCTACTCCTGGTGGTGTTTCGGGAATTCCGAAAGAATTAGAGCACAAAATTTTTGAACCGTTTTTTAAGATTAATAATATTTATGATGATAGATTTTTCCAAGAGGACTTAGGTTTTGGGGTAGGACTCGCAGTTGTACAAAAAGGTATTACTAGTCTTGGGGGTAAAATTCATGTTTATGAAACAACCGATCATATCTCATCGAAAAAGCCAACTCGAAAAATTATTGCAGCACTTGGTTTTCCTAAAGTAATTGATGGGAAATAACACCTATTTGCCCCTCTTACCTTCTAATTCCTTCATTAAAGTTTCTTTTTGAATGATCAAATCTTGTAAATCTGCCTCTGCTCTTCTTCTTTTTAAATCAACTTCCACCATTTCTAAAGCATAACCGATGTCATTGGTTACTTGCTCTAAAAGACGAATTTCTGATTCTCCAAAAAAAAATGCCTCCGATATATAGAGAGTAAACGCTCCAATTACTTGACCTTGTACAAATATAGGTAGTGCAATAGAAGATCTATATTCTCTTTTTAATGCTTCCTTTCTCCATGGAATCATTCTAGGATCATTACCAATATCATTACAATAAAATACTTTTCCTTCTCTTACCCCAATCCCAGTAGTACCACGACCAGCAGGAATATCTTCAGTAGAAATCTTTACCATGATAGTAAGATACCCATCTTCATGTCCATACCAAGTTATTGGCTGAATTATTTTTGTATTCTCATTCACAAATCCAATCCAAGCCATCCTAAACTTTCCATATTCTACCGCGATTCTACATGATTCTTTTAAAATTTTATCTTTATCTCTTTCTCGGACTATCATTTGATTGATTTGGCTAATCACCGCATACACTCTGTTAGCCCTTACTAATTCTTCTTCAATCTTAATTTGAATAAGATTAGCCTCAGCGAGTTCTTTATTAGCCTGTTCAAGTTCTTGATTTGTCTTTTCAATTTCAGATTTATGTTTTTCTAAATCCTTATGTGCTTGAAATAATTTAAAAGCCATTTTGATAGAGGTGTTTAATACAGTGGCTCCTGTATTTTTTACTACATAACCGTAAGATGTTATTTTCTCCGTTTTTTCTACTATTTCAGGCTCAGTATGAGAAGATAAAAAAACTACAGGTATAGAAAATTCTTTTAGAATCTCTTGGGCTGCAACAGTGCCGTCAATGCCATCTCCTAAATCAACATCCATTAAAATCAAATCAATAGCACCTGCCAATTCTCGCACTACCTGAATTGAATTTTCACCACTATCACTATGTAATACTTCATAACCCTCCTTTTTCAACTGACGCATTTCTGACAAAGCTAAAATTGCATCATCTTCAACAAGAAGAATAGTTTTTTGATTGTTATTCAAGTTGTAGTCACTCCAAGAATAGATTTAGCAAATATTAAATACTAATTTAAGAACAAGTATATTATACGGCAAGAAATTTACATAAAACGATAGTTGAAATACATCAAAATTCATATTTCATTCCAATATTAACAGATTCAAATCTATCGTTTTTTAAAATTTCAAAAAGCATTTTTACTCTGCTTACCTTTACTTCTAACCCAATCATTGCAAACCAAAGAGAATAAGATTGAGTAACCGCTCCATCTAGTTGCAGTTTAGTAATTGTAGCTCTACTAACAAAATCACTGTCTGAACTAGAATTAGAAATTGCAGCCGTTCTTTGAAATTTTAAATTACTGTTACTATAATTGGTAGTAAGACCCATTCCAGTAAACAGAAAAAAATTTCTAAAACTCAAACCCCCACGTAAATCAAATAGACCTGTATAAATCTCTGAAAAATAATTTAACTCATTTACACCGAGCCACTTTCTAGACTCACCCGAAATATTCAATGGAAATGAGGTTCTATCATAGGAATCAAGATGAACATTTTGGTTGGTATGATAAAGCCCTATACCGGACGAAACTCCATCTACATAAAGACTTGTACCAAATAAATTCCACCTGGGTAGTTTTGGAAAATAACGTAGATTTAGCGATGAATTAAAAACTCGCCCATTTACATTTATATTTTTAATTTTTACAAACGGTATTTGAACCTCGTTAAAGGTATAAGGAAAAAAATGCAAATTTAGATTCCAGTTTTTTAAAGTAGAGTTATTGGACTGAAATAAAAAAGCAAGATTACTTCCAAAATTTACTGCTGACGTCAAGGCGATACCTTGTCTTGGAAGTTTGGCTAACTCTGAATAATCGAAGAGGATATTTTTTTCAATGGAACTTGTTCTAGCCATGGAATAACCTAAGCCAATTTCTGATTGGGATAATTTGCGAGGAGAAGACATAGAAGAGTTAATATTATTCAAAACTGCACTGCCTGACATTGCAAACAAAAGACTATCAGTATACAAATTCTCAATAAAAGGATCTGCCACATTTAGCCCTAAAAGAAGAGTATCAGAAAAAAAATTACATTCAGATCCAACACAAACAGCTTTGGCTTGTATTCGTAAAGAAAAACAAAATAGAAAAAAAAGAATGATTAGCTTCGAGATATACATGAAGCAAGAATTAAAAAAAGAGGGATTTAGGAAATAATGTAGAGACAGGTTTCAAACCTGTCTCTACTGTCAGCGATTAACCGATCTTTGCCGCTACTAACTCAGCAATGTCTTTTACTTTCACGTCTTCAATTTTACCAGCAGCTTTTACACCGTCAGTTACCATTGTCATACAGAATGGACAAGATACTGCGATTGTGCTTGCACCTGTGTCTAGAAGTTGACCAGTTCTTTTGTCGTTTACACGATCGCCATGTTCTTCCATCCACATTTGCGCGCCACCGGCACCACAACAAAGGGATTTAGAATGGTGGTCAACTGCTTCGATTGGATCGTTACCAGAAACTGCATTTACAACTGCGCGAGGATTTTCATACCCGTCATTGTAACGTCCTAGGTAACAAGGATCATGATAAGTTACTTTTTCTTTTGTATCTTCGGCTGTGAGATCAATATTAATTTTTTTCTCGTCGATTAAGTTTTTGATGTATTCACTGTGGTGGATAACTTCGAAGTTGCCGCCAAACTGAGGATACTCGTTCTTAATCGTATTGTAGCAATGTGGACAAGCTGTTACCACTTTTTTCACATTGTATTTGTTCATTGTATCTACGTTGGATTGGGCAAGTGTTTGGTAGAGATATTCATTTCCACCACGTCTTGCAGAATCCCCAGAACAATTTTCTTCTGTTCCTAAAATTCCAAAGTTTACATTTGCCTTTTGCATAATCTTTACAAAAGAACGAGCTGTGCTTTTGCTTCTTTCGTCAAAAGCTCCCGCACAACCTACCCAATAGAGTATGTCTACGTTTGCATCTTCTGCCATTGTTTTCACACCGAGGTCAGCCGCCCAGTCTGCACGAGTATGAGCACCAACACCCCAAGGATTAGAATTATTTTCCATGTTGGTAAATGCACCTTGTAGTTCTGCTGGAAATTTAGACTCAGCTAAAACTAAATGTCTTCTCATTTCCACAATAGCGTTTACTTGGTTGTTACCCACAGGGCAGGCTTCCACACAAGCGTAACAAGTAGTACATCCCCAGATTGCTTCTTCGGAAATGTATTTATCCCCTATAACGTTAGTCTCTAGACCCATAATCTCTTCTGCCGACTTACCAGCCTTACGCGCTTCGGCAACTTGTGGCATTTGATCCATAAGAGCATGTTTTAATTCAACAATAATTGCTTTTGGATTTAAAACTTTTCCGGTTCTATTGGCAGGACACTGAACTTGGCAACGCCCACACTCGATACAAGAAAGTCCATCCATAAGTGAAGGCCAAGGAAAATCCTGAACTTTATTTGCACCCCAAAGAGCGTTTTCGTCTTCTAGATTTAATTTGGAAAGTTGTCCTTTAGGAGTATCTGTTACAAAAAAATAATTCATCGGAGCATAGATTAAATGTCCGTGTTTCGAAGTTGGAACGTAAAACATAAAAGTGAACACAGTCAAAATATGCATCCACCACATGATCTGGTAAACAAGGTTTGCCCGCTCGCCATCCACTCCCATGTTTTGCCACATAGAACCAATTCCTGCCGCTATAAAACTTTGATTGCTTTGCTGCGCATAATTGTCCGAAATCGCTTTTGCGCCTTCGCCAAGAAGAGTAGAAATCATCAGAGTTCCAATCATCCCAATAACGATAGCCGACGCAGGGGAATGAACATCGAGTCCTTTTGCTTGTGCAATCCATCTTCTCCAAGCAAAAAATCCAAGTCCCAAAAGAACCAAGAAAGATACACCCTGAACCATAAATTCATAGGCATGATTCAAATGTTCATTGATGAGTCCAACGAGAGAAAAAGTATAAAGCTGGTCAATATTCATCCAATAACCGAAAACCCCCGCAACTATTTGGTTGGTGGTATGAACAGTATAAATGATGAACCCATAAAATATAAAAGCGTGCATAATCCCGCGTAGTGGTTCTTGAAAGTTTTTCTTTTGTAAAAGAACATTCAAGATAACACTCTTTATCCGCAAGGCAAGATTTTTATTTTCGCGAAAATCTTCGTTAAATGCAGCTTTTTGCGCACTAAACACAAGACTAACACGATACAAAATCGCTTTTGCAAATACAACGTTCGCAAGGATAAATAACACTGTAAAAATTAGGTGGAATAAAATCGTTTCCAAAGGTGAACCCCGTTTTTTTAGTAAGTTTTAGTCTATGAAAACAAGTGTCGAAAAAGTGTCATTTAAAAAAAGTTCAGAGTAACCTCCCCCTTTGCAAAGGGGGATAAGAGGGGGATTGAACACCGATAAGTTTGGATTTTAATTCAGTGTTTGAGGTTTGATTTTATTGCATTGTCATTCCCAAAATTCCACCCTTTCGCTTCGCNNCAGCATTGAGCGATATCGGGAATCTCAAGTGGTGAGAGCGATTGATATTACTAAAGGAAAGTTGAGTTTGTAACTTTACTTAGTAAGCTTTAATCTTGCAAGTTCCTCAAAATTTCATTTTCAATTTCCTCTTTGTTAACCGCAACATAATTACAAGCATCTCCCCGCGCAACCGAACCAAAGACTCCAATTATGATGAATCCTTAGGACTCATATTCCTTTTGGATTCTTTTTATTTTTTCAATATATTCTAGTTTAAGTGAGAGTTCATTTTGTTTCCAAGATTCATTTAAGCACTAATTCGATTTTGCAGGAATTGGATCAATGAATTTTAAATTCAATTCTTCCAATATGTTTTTAAGTGGAGAATCATGGGTGACAAAAATAGAATCAGGTTGTAATTTTAAAAATTCCTCGTAGGCAACTATTTGTAATGCGTCACCATTCTTCATTCCCATCTGTTTTTTAACTCCGAAATCTTTAATTAATCCTGTGGCTCTTTTGTGAAAATTGACCGGCAAGATATGAAGGTTAAATGTCTTTTCAATAATATCCCACTGTAAATTCTCAAAAAATACTTCAAAATCTTTTTTTCTATTGTACTGTTCATTGCTATTCAAACCTTGCGGAAAAAGGATTCCCTTTAAAGCACCTACATATTCTACAATAGTCCAGTTAGAAATGTAAATAGAATTATTACGAATTAACTCCCTGACTTGTTCAGATCCATCTTCTCTTTGGTAGTATTTGACAAGAATATTTGTATCAATGTAGTAGAGGTTACTCAAGAATTACCTCGCATTCTTGAAACTTCGTCTGAGAGTGATGGATATTTTTTTAGCATACTTCCAATTTCATCGAGAGATACTTTAGGTCTTTCTCTATTTTCTAATCCTTCAGTCCAATCTACAAGTCCTGTATTTTTTTCGTATTCTTGAAAGGCTTTATCTACCATATCCTGTAACTTAGAAATCGTTTGTGATACTCTATTTCCTTTTTGAATATAACCAAATGCATGAAGATTGACAGATTGAATTGCTTCTTCTTCGCCTCCATGTGCAGTAATGATAATTACTTGTGTTTCAGGAGAAAGCTTTTTTACTTTCTCTAAGAGTTGAAGTCCATCTAGACTATCTTTCATTTTTAAATCAGTAACAATTACAGGGTATTTATTTTTTTGAAATAATTCCCAGGCTATGTTGCCACTAACTGCCTTTTCAACTATTAAGTTTTTTGCATGTAGACCAATTTCTAATTGATTCAAATAACTTTCATTGTCGTCAATGATTAATAAATTTCTCATGTCCTCTCCCTTTCAATCGGTAATGAAATAAAAAATGTCGTTCCAGCATTTACTTCACTGGTAAATGTAAATTTGCCGCCAAATTCTTCTGTTATTGCTCTATGACTTAACCACAATCCAATTCCTGACCCACTACTTTTAGTTGTAAAGAATGGCCTAAATATTTTCGCCCGATCATTGGAGTCAATGCCACAACCATTGTCTGTCACTTCAATCTTTATAGTATCTGACTCCATAAAAGTTCTAACAAGTATTTTTTTGTTTTCCTTTCCGTTCAAAGCATAAATAGAATTACGAATTAAATTCACGATTACATTTCCTAGACTTTCCGAAACTCCATGAATCGTAGGAAGAGCTTGGTCTAATTGATATTCTACATGAACAGAATTTGATTCTAATTGCTCCTGAAAGAAATGAAATGCATCTAAAATGATTTTGTTTATATTTAGTTCTTTACTACCATTTTTTCTATTTGTTTCAATCGAAGAAAAATATCGCAAAACCTCATCAATTCTATCTGTTTGTTTTAGAATATCACGTAAGTAAAGTTTTTGGTCTTCCGTATTTTCTATTTTTCCAGAAAGAATATTCTCTGCTATTAATTGAATCACTCCTATTGGATTTCTGATTTCATGACTAAGTTCAGTAGCTAAGGATTTGGTAATGTCTAATTTGGTCTTGACTAATTTGTCTGCACTTCTTTCGACCGCGTAATCCTCGGAAGAAATAGGTGCAAAGGATAACGGCAAGTTGCCAGTATCCGGAAAATTAATAAAGCGGACAGATTTTAAAATAGGATAATCATCTTCGTCCTCTTCTAGAAAATCACTATTTTCCTCCTCATCTTCAAAGTATTCTTTTAAACTTGGATCATCATAAGATTGTATCATTGTGAACTCGTTTTTTAATGGATATTCACCATTTGCCGCATCAGCAATTCCTTTCTGATAATTAGAAAGCATTGCTGTAAGAAATACAGGATGGCTATTGTTAATTGTTATAGAAAGATTGTCGTTTCTTAGAATAAATTCATAAATAAGGTCGGCAAAGTTTTTTTGAAAGTCTGCATCATCATAATTAGAATAGTTTCCAAAAGACAAAAGTAGATGAAATCGTTTTTCTTTCCTCTTTATAGCATTTATTTCAATTTTTTTAAAGTGAAATAAAATAAGAATTAAATTTTTATAGTAATCCTCCACTGATTTCAAATAATCATGACTTGGGATTCTAATTCTTCCAAAATCTAGGAAATAAAAGAATGTGAAAATGCAAGAAACGATAGAAGAAATTAGGAAAAAATAACGTGCTAGCCCATCGTATTTTATATATATACCGCCTAACGATAAAGAAAGAATGATTAAAGTAATTAATACTGTATCACTTTCTCCTCTTTGAAATTTATAACTAACATCTTTCTCTGTTAATCTTTTTATAGAATTTTTAATAAATAATCTATTTTTTTTAAACATAGAAAAAATCCAGAAAGAAGATGAGGAGCTATTTTCAGGGGTGAATATATTATAATCGCAATCTTCGATTATAATATCATTTCTTTCATAGAAAGATAAATATTCTCGTACATAAGCAATGATATATGAAAAAATTCCATTCTCAGCGGATACTCGATCATAAACCTTCTCGCATACTAAATTGAATCGCTTTAGGGTAAAAAAATTTTCATTTATACTTTCAAATGATTCTTCGTAAAAACCAGAAGTATAATCCTCTAAAAGCTCTTCGTCAATTTCAATTTTAATATGAGACTCATTCATGGCTTCTTTTATTATCGTATCGTATCGAACATTGAGTCAAGCTAATTAGATTATCCGATTGGCTGAAAATTTGGATTTTCCTTTATCATTTTCAAACATTCTTGTTAGATTACATTTTCTGCGATTAACCACCGTCACCTTGCTTAACTGCAACTCCACCATGCAATTGCCTTATAATTTTGCCAATCTCGCTCCATAAAATCTTACCTTCACTATTATCATCAACCCAAACCGGATCCACTTTAGATATCATTACCCTATCCATACTCCAACCTATACTTGTTCCTATAGCCCTTTGTATACTGTCAAAATTGAATGAGTAAACGAAGGACTAAACCAACTACTATACCTACCGGCAAACAAACAGTATGCGTAGAGTATCTCGAATTAAAGGAAATTCAAAAAAAGGGTAGAAATTAATAACTTAGTTTTCTTTTTCCTTCCCAAAACTTCCAAAGTAAAACAGCCGAAACAATGATTAATCCAAGCGACTCTCTTGCTTCTTCCACTTCTGTATCTTTAATCATACTAAAACTAAACAAAGAGCCAGCGCCATAGTTTTTGAAAGCTAAGAATATAGAGGCAGCAAGCGTAATAGCCCATACAAACGAAAATAGAATTCCCGCAATTAATAGAATTTTATAATACTTACCCAAACCAGCAAGTAAACACATAATAGCCGCATAGGTATAAATACAAATCCATATCAAAGGATCTGGATCATTGTACTGTACAGCAGCAAATAATAAAAACATAAACGAGAGGATAAAGTTTGTTATTCGCATAGTCTATTTATTTGCTCCTCTCTCTTTTTGGCTTGCATAGTAAATGTATTTACGAGCGCGCATAACGTCTCCTAATGGACGATGTTCAAGAAGTGCATTCCAAGGATCAAAAAAATCTTTTTCAGTAGTTTCTGAAATTTCTTTTCCTTCTTCTGATTCTATGTCTTGTTTTGGAATTGTTAATTTAGCGACAGTAACATAAGGAGAAATGGATTCTAACCAATCTACAGATGCGTCTTCAACCGGTGTAGTTTTTTCATCTACAAAAAATTGTAATTGTAATTCAAAACTAACATCTCCCTTATCAAGATATTTTTTAATATCTTGAACCAACTCTCCGTTCGAAGGGGTAAATGCCGATTTATCCGCTAGAGGTTTGAGGCGAACACGAGTAGCATAAGGACCACAGGCAATCGGTGCAGATGAATAAAATGTCTCTACCATAAATCCCGAAAAAGGTTTTCCTAATGTCTTTCCCATTTTGGCAATTTTTTGAAACCCGCCAATAATTCCATAAGTCCCAGCCATATGCGCCAAAAGTTTAAAAGGACTTTCTGAGATTGCCAAAACCAAATCCAAAAAAGGCGTTGCTTTTGGAAAAGAAAAAGCAGATTGATTAATCAGCGTATAATCCTGATTTTGCGTATTTCCGAATCCAAGAGCACCAGGAGCATTTATACCCAATACTTTAATTGCAAAACCTCGTATGTCAGGAATTTTATCCGATTTAATTTCTACTCCACCATTTGAAATACGAATCAGTGCGTCATAAACTTTTGGATTTGCAAATAGACCATGTCTTGCATATTCAGGAAGATTATCTAAAACTTCTAGTTTTGCTTTTAGTCCACAGATTTGTTTTCTGTGCAAAGCCCGACCATTTCCATGAACTTTCGATTTTTTTCTTTGTAATGCCACGATTTTTTCTGCATACTCATTGAATCGTTTTTCTTCATCCAGTGCTATTTCTTCTTTCCAGTCTTTACTTGGCTCTTTCATGGATTGTTGTCCTATCGTTTATTTTTTCTTTGCTCTTGCTTTTTTAGGTTTTAGGACTTTATTGATTAATGCACTATCAATTTTATCCAGTAGAGTATCTAAATTAATTTCATTTTGTGCAGAAATAGGAATAACATCTCCCAATTTCGAGTAACGTTTCACAAGTTCTTTGGTAAATTTTTCATCGTTCCAAACATCGATTTTATTTAATACAATGATACTAGGCTTTTTTACCAGTGCCTTGTTGTAACTTTTCAGTTCATTTTGTAGCATTTTAAATTCTGCTTCAATGTCTACACTGGCTCCATCGAACATGTAGATAATTCCCTTTACCCGCTCAATGTGTTTTAGAAAAGAAAGCCCAAGACCATGTCCTTTGCTTGCCCCTTCTATGATACCAGGAATATCTGCTATCGTATAACGTCTCTCATCTTCTCGCACAACTACTCCTAAGTTAGGAGTAAGAGTTGTAAAAGCATAACCAGCAATTTTCGGGTGAGCGTGAGTGATTTTACTAAGTAGAGTAGACTTTCCAGCATTAGGCAGACCTACAATTCCTATATCTGCTAAGAGTTTGAGGCTAAGTCGTATTTTGCGTAACTCACCTTCTTCGCCTGGCTGAGCAAACCTTGGAGTCTGATGGGTAGAAGATTTAAAAAATGCATTACCCTTTCCGCCCCTACCACCTTTTACAACACAATAACTATCTTCTTCTTTTACAAAATCATATAAAATTTCATCCGTTTCTTCATCGATTACCTGTGTGCCTACAGGAACTTTTAAATACAAGTCTTCGCCATTTGCACCAGAAGAATTTCTGCCACCGCCATGCACCCCAGCACTCGCTTTGTATATTTTGAGTGGAATGTATTTATCTAAAGTCTGAACAGCCAAGTCGGATACTAGATATAAGTCTCCACCCTTTCCGCCATCTCCCCCATCCGGTCCACCAAACTCTGCAAACTTTTCATGTCGAAACGAAATGGCACCTGGTCCACCATCGCCTGCTTTCAATTGTATGATTACTTCATCTATAAACTTTGACATTACGCAATTGCGCCAGCGCTTACCACGCTGGACTGGGAATTGGAGCACCTAGCGGTGGGCTTGCTACCGCATGTTTCTGATTTCATAAAATTCTTTCTGTTTTCTTTCATTTTATTTTTGCCTAAATTTAACTAATTGACCTTATATATATTTTTTGAGATAACTTTTTTCTTTTAAATGGGAGGGAAATAAAACTGGAAATTCTTTTTTGGTTTTGGCGCGAGACATTCTATAAGAACGAGAAGACTTTGTGTAAGTTTCAAATTCTACGGGTCTACGAAGCATTAGCTTCTCCCAGAAGATAAAGTGATTATCCACAAACTCTTGCCTTATATCATAACTTCTCTGTGTTAAAGGACATCCCTTGGTAAATTCTTTCATGAAAACAAGTCCAACGAATACTCCGCGTTTGTCGATGTAAGGCTCAAGTGGAAATGTTCTACAACTTACAGAACGATTTTCTCTTTCACAAAACTGCACACCTTTACACTTGCAAAAAACTGTATTCGGATCATCGTGGTTATCCACAAGTTCTCTTTCTTTTGGGTCTGTTGGATCCCAAACTTTCCAAAGATCTGATCTGGATTTTAAAAGTTCAAATTCCTTTTTATAAAGAAGTGGAACCGCATTTTCGGTAACACAACAAAATGGAACTCCATTATTATCATCCTTACAAAGATTTCCACAATCATAATTAGTAACTTCTTCTGTCAAAAGAGTATACAAATAAGCTACTTCGTCTTCATTCAAATCCGTAAACAAATCCTTTCCCATATCTTACTTTAAAACTAGAAAGCCCCATATTGTCAAGTTAAGAGAAAAACCAGAAGGATTAACGATGAGTTAAGAAAGCCGATTTACGGGATCTGAATTTGAAAGATAGTTTTCATATCCTCTGGTTCCTTTGCTTCTATGTGGACTTGTTTTTTAGTAATTGGATGGATAAATTCCAATGAATACGCATGAAGGGCTTGCCTTTGAATAGAATACTTATTTTTTGAAATTCCAGTTTCAATGAACTCTAAAAATAAACTTTCGTCATAACCATACATTTTATCACCTACTACCGGGTAACCAATAGAATAAAGTGTAGCTCTAATTTGATGGATTTTACCTGTATGAGGATAAGCAAATATTTTTGAAATACCATTTGAAACTTGGATTAAAGCAAAATCAGTATTAACCTCCCATAAAGACGATTCCATTTTTTCATAAGAAAATTTTTTCTTTTTACGAATTTTAGAATCTGTATCCTTTGCTAAAAATCCATTTGCAAATAATTTTTCGGGAAAAATTCCTTCCACATAACAGATATAAGTCTTATTTACTTTTCCATTTTCAAAAAGTTTTCCTAACTTAGATGCAACTTGAGAAGATTTGGCAAAGAGAACAATTCCAGAAGTTTCTCTATCCAAACGATTGATAATGAATATTTCACTTGTAACCATATTGGATTTACTAAGTAGAGTTGTTAGATTATTCACCCGGTAGCGTCCTGCCGGATGAACAGGCAAATTACCAGATTTATTTACGGCAAACAAGTATTCATCGTCATACACTATAGAAATATTCGTATCAACATCTGGTTCAATAAAATTTTCTACACTAAAATAAACTTCATCATTTAACTTTAAAGATAAATCAATATCAACTTTAGTTTTATTTACTAAAATTTGTTCTTCTTTAATTTGTTTTTTCCATTCTTCGAGAGAATAATACGTATATTTCTCAACTAGAAATTGAACAAGAGATTTGCCAACGTCTGAGAATTTGATTTTATGAGTAAAAATCATTGTAGGTTAATAGACGTTATTCGTATCATCTGAATTACTTCTTTTTCTTTGCATCGGAATGATCAAGTATCATAGGACCTTCTGTTCTTCCATGAATAAATTGTTGAATCACCGCATTTGGAGAAGCTTTTAATTCCGAAACAGTTCCGCAAAATATTGCTTTGCCTTCATACAAAAAAGTAATTCTATCTGCAATTCGATATGCACTTTCCATGTCATGAGTCACTACGATCGAGGTAACATGGAGTTCTTTTTTTAGTCTCAAAATAAGCTCGTTAAATACATTAGACATAACGGGATCAAGCCCCGATGTGGGTTCATCGTAGAGAAGAATTTCAGGGTTAGTTGTTAACGCACGTGCAATGCCAGCACGTTTTTTCATACCACCACTGATATCACTGGGCAAATTGTCCTTAGCCACAACTAGATCCAGCCACTGTAATTTCTCCATTACATTTTTGTGAAGTTCTTCTCCAGAAGATATTTTATGCTCTCTAAGTGGTAGGGCTACATTCTCGTAAACGCTAAGCCAGTTAATGAGTGCACCTGATTGAAATAAAACACCCATCTTTGCTCTTAATTTTTCGCGAACTTTTTCCTTAGAAAACGAAATAGATTCTCCCAGTATAAAACAATCTCCTTCGTCAGGTGCAACAAGTCCTGTGATATGTTTAAGAGTCACCGATTTACCTGTTCCAGATGGTCCGAGGATAACCATTGTTTCTCCCTTCTTTACAACAATATCAACTCCCTTCAATATTTTTCTAGAGCCAAAAGCTTTATGAACATTTTTCATTTCAATGATGGGAGTTTCACTCATTTCATTTTACCTGTAAAGTATTGCGGTTAATACATAACCAATAAAAATGACCAATAAAAAGGAAGTCACAACCGATTCTCTTGTAGCCCTGCCTACGCCTATCGCACCATTTGTAGTTCTAAGTCCATGAGAACAAGCTACAATCGACACTGTGACACCAAACGCAAATCCTTTTAGTATCCCCACATACAAATCCTTTAACCCTGGCACAGAACCAACACGTCTTACCACATCATTAAAATAAACTTGGAACTCTACACCTAGTTGAAAATGACCTACGATTGCCCCACCAATTACTCCTAAAATACTAGAATATACACAAAGCACAGGAACCATAATCGAAAATCCAATCACTCTTGGCATCACCAAATAACGAATGGGGCTAATCGACATTACCTCTAAAGCATCAATCTCTTCTGATACTTTCATGGTTCCAATTTCGGCAGCAATGGCAGATCCGACAGACGCAGATAATATGAGTGCAGTCATAAATGGAGACATTTCGCGTGTGAGTGTGATTGTAAGGAGAACACCGATTTGCCCCTCAGCTCCAAAGTCTTTAAGACCAAGACCAACGTTAAGCCCCATGATCATTCCTGTAAATACAGCTACAATCGAGACAACAAAAAAACTGCTAATTCCTGCTGTGAACATTTGTTGGATAATTTCATTTCGCTTAAAAAAAATAGCTCTAAATTGCAAAATAGTTTGGAATAGTAGTACAAGAGTATAACCAGCTCCATAAATTGAATCTTTGATTAGCCCAATCAAAACCATCTCTACTTTTTTTCCTTACCTAGATTCATATCGAGAAAAACCAAAGAAGTTGTAAATTTCTTTTTTCTTCCACTCTCTCATATCCTAAAAAACCGTACAAAATTTTCCAAGAAGTTCTATCTTTTTCAAAAGATAAGTCCATCACAAACGGAATATAAAGGTGAAATTCATCCTGCGCCCACCTTTGTGTATAAAGTCTCATGAATACAGAAAGACGTTTTTCTCCATTGATAAATTTTTTATACTCAATGATAGACACAAATGGGTCCCAAATTCTCTCAAGAGTGGTAGAACGAATTGGAAAAACAGAAAGCATATTCCAAGAAAGATTTCCCTCTGAGTCCTTATGCCATTTTAAAATAGGCCAGAATTTATAATACGTATCTGTTCTTTCTTCTTTCACAAAATATTTTTCGATATAGTAAAAAAATGGAAGCAGATAATAGGAATTAGACCTAACCCCATAAGTGTCTGTTCTCATATTGACATACAGTGGAGTAATAAAAGTAAATTCTTTACTGGCAAATCTAGAATAGCCGTAGAATGGGAAAAAAATATGTTTGCGATAATCTCTATTATTTGAATAACCATATTGGATTAAAAAGAACAGAAAATTATAATTTACTTCACTAGTCTTTCTGTCATATCCATAACCAACAAGAGAACCTAAAATTGGAAACCAGATAAAAGCACGACTTTCCATATTTCCATATAACGAAGACTTTATGTTATAAAATGGAAAAAAGAAAGAATAAGATGTCGGCTCTTTTTTATCTAGAAAATCTTTTCCCCATTGAATAAAAGGCCATAACAAAGTAGTATGTTCAAACTTTGCGATATGTCTTTTTTGCGAGTAAAATGGAAATACTCTTACTTCACTTCGAATATCAGAAGATCCCCAAACAAAAAAAGGCCATAGAATACTGCGCGCTTTAAATTCCTTATGACTCCAATCTACATAAAGCGGAAATAGAAAAAAATTAATTTCTCCCCAAGATAACTTTGATTTCATTTTTCCATAAAAAGGAAAAAATGCAACATACCGATCCTTATGTGTTTCACCGCGCCCCCATTGAAATAAAGGAGACAACACTAAATCGGAATCATCCCCTGTATCATCGTGTAAAGTACTGTCATGAGAAAATATAAATAAAAAAGTCCATCTATTCCAATGATTTGTTTTTTCAGAATAAAATATAGGATATAGAGAGGTTTTATATTTGTGCGCACTTAAATCGTGCTCATAACTTGAATAGAAAGGACGGAGGATAATTTCGCTTTGCCCCTTTCGCCATTCCTTTTCATAAAAAACCCAAACCTGCGAATATTTAGATGGGTATTCTCCAACAGGATAAGTAGGAAGTTTTGCTTCGAGTGAAAAAGATATAACTAAGAATAAAAGAATTTTTAGAAAGATATTCACAAATAGTAATTTAGAATAATTGGAAATAGAAACAAGTAGAATTAAAAAAGTATGGAGCTTATCGGGATCGAACCGATGACCCTCTGCTTGCAAAGCAGATGCTCTCCCAGCTGAGCTAAAGCCCCTTTCTTTATGGGCCCAACAAGATTTGAACTTGTGACCCCTCGCTTATCAAGCGAGTGCTCTAACCAACTGAGCTACGGGCCCGAGAACAAACTTATCAAGGAATAAGAATGTAAGACCAGTTTTTTCATGTAGCTTAAAAAGGAAAGCAATTTAGTGAAAAATTATTTAAAGAAAGATTATTTTTTAGTTTCTACGAAACTTGCATTTTGGTATTTAAAATAGTGAATTTCTTCTTTCGAATCATTTCCATCTGGTGCGGATATCCATTTTTTACCTTTGATTCTTGTTCCGCTCAGTTCGATTTCATAAATTCCAAGTCCGTTTAAAATTGTATTCATAGAAATATATTTACCATCTTTTAAACCATAAATAACCGTTTCTTCTCCTCCACGAGTTGGTGATTTTACGATCATTTCTTTTACACCATCGTTATCCAAATCCTTAAATTGAATTGGCGCACTTGTATAAATACTACCGGATACCGGCTCGTAAACGCCATCTACTTGCCTAAGAATTATACTTCTGATAGTTGAGTTGTTGTGTGGTTCACTGTCGTAATATCCAACATGAGCACTAGCTACAAAAAAAGAATCTTGTAGACTACCTTCTGAAATTTTGCGAAGACTAAAGTCTAAGTAATTTAGATAAATCCCTCTTTTTTCAAATTCATCTCGCATCACACTGATTGCATTCAAATCACCTTTGAATCTAGTTTTGACAACTGTGTAATCCGAAAATTTCTGCTCTGTTAAATAAGTCCCATCTTTTGAAGATATATAGGCTATATAGGGTCGTTCTTCCTCTTCTATTTTCTTAAATTTCTTTTTTAATCTTATATCTAACTTTTCTGATAAATAAATTTGATATACCTGTTCACCATTTAACAAACGAGATTCAGTTGAATCAAAAAAAATATTTTCCTTTAAAACTTTAATCGAATAGTTATTTTGCAAAGGTTGTTTAGTTTCCATATCATAGAGCATGGGTTCTTTTGTGGCTAATAAGAAATATCCCTTCTGGTTTATAATTTGATCTTTCACCTGCATCTCTGCAATTGTTTTTGTGGTTGGGTAATTAATGCCATTTAAGACAAATCCTCGTTTGCCGTTAAAAGTAACCTCATACCAAATTCGATCACTTCCTCCCATTTCCAAATCAATATTATTGCTTATAAAAGAATCATAACTACTACCACTAGCTAAAACTGAAACAAGATTAAACGCATCTATTACACCCAGAGGTTTTGAATCAAGACTTGGTAATTCATAAAAGATAGTATTAGAGAAAATCACCATAGAATATGCGACTTCATTGGCTTTTGTATCTTCATTGTACGCTGTTAACGTATTCAAAGTAAACCAATCTCCACTCTTGTATGGTTCAATAGAATATACATATCCTTTTGTTCCCTTGTAATCAATAGAATACCAAAAATTACTTTCCTCTGCTTCAGAGTTCAAAGGTTCATAGGTAAAAATAATTTTTTCACCATAAGGAATATTTTTTAGTTTTGATTTTAAATCCATTAGAGTTTTATAGAACACGATTCCATTTGTATTAGTAACATACGCATAATTACTATTTTCCACTTTGAATCCTTCGGATTCTTCCTGTTCTGTTTTTGTTAGATACTGTTTGGCTTCTAAAATTTCTAGTTTGTTACAATTACAAAAGTTGAGTAAAACACCAACAAGAAGCGGATAAATAAATCTTTTCTCTTTCATCTTATTTTCCTTCCATATTACTTGACTTGAATAAATTTTCCATTTTTGTATTTGTATTTTAATTTTACAATCTTTGTGTTAGAGTCATCTCTGGCATCCAAATACAAAATATTTTCCTTAATTGTATAATTATCTAGAAAATTACCTGGAAGAGGTATTTCTCTATAATACCCATTTACAAAAGCATAAAATAAGGGAGTTGTATAAGCCACTCTTGCCATAGAATTTAGATTCATATGAGTATAAAATTCTGGAATTCCATCTTCATCTAAATCTAACATTTCTACCATTCCGCGATCCTCGATACTCCCTAAAAATGCTTTGTAATTTTCTTTTTGTTCTTGGACTACAAAAGTGATTTGTCTAACGTTTCCATATCCATGAGAGTTGGTATAACCCTCTAATAATTTAACCAAATAAAAATCAGATTTTTTCTTTGATTTATTAAAAGTTAATGCGTTAACTGACATACCAGAGAAATTCAAATATATATTTTTATTTTGCTCTGCAATTTCTAACATAATAGACCTATCATTTTTATATTTAGAATTTTCAATTGTATATTTACTAAACTCTTCTGGTGAATAAAATTTTACATTTTCGTGCGCAATCCAAGCTTCAAAAGGAGAATCGTTATATTCTTTAGGAGTTGCTTGCATCTTATAATGACGGGAAGGATTTTCCATTACTGCTTTAAAATACCTAACACCTTCGATTTCTTTGGACTGTGCTACGAAAATAAATTCCCCTTTTTTAGAACTCCCTTTTTTTTCTACGAAAACTTCGTTTTGTCCGCCAGCTTTTTTGCTTATATAAATTGGATTTTTCACTAATGCATAACCATTCAAATTGATTTGTCGATTTTTTATTGCTAACTCTGCATCAAAAAGGGAATTATAAAAATCAATATCTCCTTTGACAAACCCTTTTTTGCCATTTGATATTTTAATTTCAAACCATTTGTAATCTTGTAAATTTTCACTCAAATCAGATTCGCCAACCACTTCCACCAACTGGAATTGACTTAATTCTGAACTTGGCTTTATTTCTGTAAATGGTTTTTCATAAAAAAGAATTTTATCTTTCTTAGTAATTGCATAGGTTTTAGAATTAGGTTCTTTAAAAATCAGAAAGTCTTTTTCTAGAATATCATTTTTGGGAATAAACCCACTTAAAGCTGGTTTACGAATTTCAATCCAGTTAGAATCCTCTTCATCAAAGTACAAAGATACTTCTTGTGCATAATCAATAACTCCAACTTGTATTTTTTTTGTCTGCGTTTTAGTTTTAAACAAAACGAGTCCGTTTGGGTTCAAAAGAAAAGCCTTCCTAAAACCAGACTTCTCGACCGAAAAAAGAGAAAAAAACGCGGAGAATAAAAAATAGCTAAAAAATAAAATGAGAGTTCTAAATTTCATAAAAGCCAGCCTTAAAATACCTATATAATTTACTTTGTCTTGACAAAATAGAAAAACCAAAGTTATCTTAGGTAAAGGAAAAAATTATGACTTACGAAAAAAAATATTTCCAAATTCTATTACTTTTCTGCTCACTCAATCTACTTTTTTGCACCAAACTCTCCATTCGTCTACAGGGTGAAATTCATCATCCCAAAACTTCGGATAATTGGGATTTAACTCTTGAGCATCTAAGTCCACGAAATACAAATGATTCCAAAAAGTATCCTGTAATTATTTGCCATGGTTTAGTCGGAAATAGAAACTACTTTAAAATCAAAGAAGAAAAATCCATCGTGGCAAGACTTATTTCAGAAGGCTACGATGTTTGGCTTTTGGATTTACGCGGGCGAACGGATGCAGGCTCCCCTTCCTTGTTCTTTGGAGAAAAAACATATAGTTATAGTTTTGATGACTACGCCACTAAAGATGTAGAAACAGCCATTACTTATGTTTTAGAAAAAACTGGATCAAAAAAAGTAAATTGGATTGGTCACAGCATGGGCGGAATGGTTGTCTATACAAAAATTGGAACTTATAAAGAAGACAGGATTGCAAACTTAGTTACCATCGGATCTCCTTTTTCTTTTTATACTCCAACGAAATATCTGAAATCACTTTCCAAATTTTCTTCTCTACTTCGCATAATCCCTGTTGTCCCACTGTCGAGTCTAGCTCATTTAGAATCAGACTATAATATCCCTCAACCTAAAAATCCGTTTACACGCCTGTTCTACTACAAAGAAAATACAGAACCTGAAATGGAAAATAAACTAAAGAGTCTAAGCACAAATAACGAAAGTCCAAATGTATTTAAACAATTTGCCAATGGAGTTAAAACAGGAGAAATCCAATCCTTCAATCAAACAATTTCTTATACATCAAATCTAAAAAATATAACAACTCCCGTTTTACTAATTGCAGGCAGAAGAGATCATCTTGGAACTCCAACAATCGTAAGACAAGTTTACGACAATATCGGAAGTAGCGACAAAACAATATTAGTCGCTGGTAGATCAGAAGGTTTTGCGGAAGACTATGGTCATGTAGATCTTGTAATGGGAACAAATTCAGACTCCGATATCAATATCCCAATTACAAATTGGCTTAACAAAAGAAACTAATCGTTATGGTAAAAACAATGAACAACTCAAATAAATCTTATATCTTATCACTCTTAGTACTGACTCTTTTATTCATAAGTGAGAATTGTACGACTCCCCATAAAACAGAACGCAAAGAACACTATTCTAGTAAAAATCTAATTATAAAAGAATTTTCTCCTCTCACTAAAAAATGGCTTCCCATAATTGTAATCTACGATGCAGTTCTTTTGAATGAAAAAGCACTCTTTAGAAGAGAAATAGAAAACGAAGAAAAAGGAATTATTTCCTATCTAACTAAATCAGGATTTACCGTTTATTTACTTTCTTCTAAAAATGATAAAAATAACTTCAAAGAAGAAGCAGGAGAGCTAGATTCCATCTTAAATCAAATTGCGGATAAACAAAGTAACCGCAGCTTCATCCTAGGCGGAGTTTCTCTCGGCGGACAAATGATCTTAGAATACATGAAACTCCCCACTAACTTTACAAATCTATCAAAAATAAAAAAAATCTTTTTTATCGGAACAGGTATCGACTATAATTATACAAATAGCTTTCTGGAAAAATCGAAAAACTCGGGCTATGAAAATCAATTCGTAAAAGATTTGTGTAATCGAGATTCTGCCGATAATTTTTGTAATCGATACATTCGCTTTAACAATCAATTACAAAAACAAGACAATTCTAAAAAAGAAGAATTCTTCCACCGAATTCCTAAATTAGAAAAAGCTAATATAGAAAATTTTCATCCTACAAAACTTCACCTTCCTTATTTTTTTCTATATGGAAAATTAGATAGTATAAGTCCTGAAGAGTCGATTTATCCCCTTTTTCATAAAATAAATCCAAAGGGTCTAAATGGAAATAGCCAAAATAAATACTATGAGGCTGGAGAGGCTAATGGTCATACTATCGACTATGACCATGCAGACTTATTCTTATACGAAAATGCTGAAACAGAAATCTATCCAGAATTGATTCGCTGGCTAAAAAAATAAAAACCAGCGATTTAAAATTCCTATGCCACATTTTTCTGCAATTCTTTTACAAATTCTAAAATGTCAAAGTCAGTGAGTTCACGACCAATTTCATCTGAATATTTTTTCAAAACAGGCTGTAAGTCAGAAATTTCAGAATCTGAAATGGAAATTCCATTTTGTGAAAGAATTGCTTTAATCGCACCTCCACCAGACTGGCTAGTGAACGTTATCCGGTGACCGTCTTTTCTACCAATTACAATTGGATCAATTGCTCCATACGCGGACTTTTTTAAGTGTTTGGTTTTATTTACACCGTCTTGGTGAATCCCACTTCTATGAGCAAATACATCACTTCCAATCAAAGGTGCTTTTTCGTGAATTGGAATTCCTGACATCTCTGAAACCAAAATCGCAGTCGAGTAAATTTCTTCCATCGCCAAATCGACATTTTCCCCACAGTTGTACAAAGCACAGGCAACTTCAAACAAATTTGTATTACCCGCTCTTTCACCAAGTCCATTTAAGGAAGTTTCGATCTGAGTAACTCCTTTAAAAAAACTTTCTACAGTAGTTGCAGTCGCCATTCCCAAGTCATTATGTGTATGAACGGAAATCACCACATTTCCAGTTAAAGATTTTACCACCTTTTCAATCATATCTAAAAATATCATCGGGCGATACCTTTCGACTGTATTGGCAAGATTAATTACATCCGCTCCTGCATTGACTGCCGCTTGGAATACTTCGATCGCAAACTCGATATTATCCAAACAATCTCCAAAATGCTCTCCGCTAAACTGAACACTTCCTTTATTTCTAGCCAATTCTCTAGCATACGAAACTGCTTCTACGACATTTGTAATGACTTGTTCATTGGAAATTTTTAACATATTCTCAATTGCAAAAGAACTTACCGGGTAAACAATATGTAATCGCGGTTTGTTAGCATGTTTAATTGCGTTCCATGAAATTTCAATCTCGTGTTTTTTCGCTCTCGAAAGACTAGATATTACGACATTTTCCGGTGCAATTTTAGCTAAATGCTCGCAGGACTTAAAATCACTTTCGCTAGCAGAGGCAAATCCAACTTCGACTGCTTGAACTCCCAATTTGATTAGTTGACGAAATATGGTTTCTTTTTCGGCTAAATTCCAGGGTTTACGCAATGCTTGGTTTCCATCCCGCAAAGTTACGTCGTAGAAAAATGGTTTTCGTTTGGTTGGTTGGTTCATGGTTATTATCCTCACTTTTATTTTTGCCTTCTCTTGGAGGGGCTAAAGGTTTACGGATAGTCTCCACAAACAAAAAAGCCCGCTCGGTCGGAGTGGGCTTTTCTTTTTTCACAAGTATATGCTCACGCCAACCTACATAAGTAGTAGTTGAAGGAGAAGCATGGTTGTGAAGAAGTTTTGATTCATAGTTTTACCTTCGGAAAGATTAGCTTATTTGTCAATAAAAAATGAAGGAAATAGTAGTCTGTATACAAAGTAAATTTATAGGGTGAGATGAGGTTTTTAGTTTGGGTAATTCTTGACAAAGTAACGGATAGACGCAGAATATCTACATGCAAACAGAAATCGCATTCTCAATTGACAATTCAATCTTACTTTCGTTAAAAGTGGACAAAGAGGAATTTGTTAGAGATGCATTATTTCAGTATTCTTTGTTTCTCTATCGAAAAGGGAAAGTGAGTCTCGGAAAAGCGGCGCAATTAGCTGGACACGATAAGATAGAATACATTTGGAAATTGCAGCTTGAAAAAGAGCCTATCTTCGATTATGACGACAATGAAATGAACGAAATGATTTCTACTGCAAAAAGCATTTCCTCTAAACTATGATCGTAGTTTCAAATTCTTCTCCTATTATATCTTTGTCGTCGGTCGGTCGAATTGATTTACTAGAAAAACTATTTTCCGAAATCCAGATTCCAGCACACGTGTATTCTGAAATTAAAGCAAAGAATAAATACGGACATGATGAAATTGATTTTCCTTTTTTTAAAGTATCTGAAATTAAAAATAAAAATAGTTCTCTCATTTTGGAATCAAATACAGAAAGATTAGAGGATTTTAATTTCACAAGAGAAAATTTTCCTCAATATCTAAGTGCATCATACTTTCGCATTTCTTTGTCTTTGGCAAGTGCATTTTTACAAACGGAAGATAGCAAATCCCAAAACTTTTTGCTGTGATTTTTATGAACTGTATGGCAGAGTTCGTGTAAAATTACATAGTCAGATAACTCTTCGGGAATTCTAAGTAAATGTAAACTCAGATTGATTTGGTTATTTACAGAACAACTTCCCCAACGAGATTTCATATTTTTAATCGAAACTGATTTGTAGGTAAACTGATTTTCTTTAGCTAACTTTTCTACTCTTTCCGGCAAATACTTCTTTGCCTCTATTCGGTATATTTCCTCAATTCTAAAACGAATTTCAGCCTGTATTTTATT
>DDBL01000105.1 GCA_002333425.1 Leptospiraceae bacterium UBA2033 | reverse complement strand
GGGATTCTCCCTAAGACCCAGATTTCTTTTATTCAATAGGTATCCGCTTATTTAACTCCACCCCATAGAATCAAAAAAGAGCTTTTCACAATCTTGTGATGTTTGGCAAAGTGGCAACCCTTTTAAGAAATGAAGAAGAACCTTGTAAGGGTCTTTGCCATTAGCCTTAGCAGTTTGTAAAAGAGAATACCAGAATGCACTCGCGAAAGCACCATCTGGAGAACCAGAAAAGAGCCAATTTTTTCTTCCGAGAACAAAAGGGCGAATTGCATTTTCAACTAGGTTATTATCAATGTAAACTTCTCCGTGATATAAGTATAACACGAGTTTATCCCACTGACCGAGCGTATATCGAATTGCTTTTCCAAGATCAAGAGTTCCGTCCGATTTTGTGGCGAGGTCTTGTAAGTAAATATATAGAGCGTCTAATATTGGTTTTGCTTTCTCTTGCCTGATATGAACAATTTCGGAAAACATTTCCTTTTGAAATAAGCCCTGAGTTCTAATTTCATCTTCTATTTTGTAAAGTGCTCGAATTTGATTTAGAATATTTCCGGCAATGGAATTTTTATTCGCCTTCCATAATTTCTCAAACTCTCTTCTCGCATGAGCCATACAGCCTGCATGTAAAATATTTTCCTTTCCTCTAAAATGTGCATCATAACTCGTATATCCATCGGTCTGGATAATCCCAGTATACCCCTTCAAATATTTTCTCAAAAAGTCTGCACTTCGGGTCTCTCGATACATATACAATAAGATCGGTCGTTCAACAGTGCCACCACGAATTAACCACATATATGAGTTTGTTGTATCACTTCGACCTTCTTCTCTATGAACTTGTAAAACTGTTTCATCAATTCCCAAAAGCCGTCCGCTAAGAAGTATGTTTTTGTAAAAGGAAAATAAGGGAAGATACCTCTCGTAAACTCCGATTGTCCANNATAAAATGGAATATGATCCATAAATTTACTGACTAAAACGTAAGTCAATAGTTCGGGAGTTAAAATGCTCTTAGGTAAAAGTTGTGGAGGCATTGGAGCAGTTAAAACAATCTTACCCGCTTCATTTCTTTCATCTCCCTCACAATGCTTGCAGGCATATTTAAATCGAATATGTTTTTCGACAAATATCTTTGGTGGAATGTAACCAAGCTTCTCCGAAGTCTCCTCTCCAATTCGTGTAAGCTCATGACCGCAATTGCAAGTTTTCTCGGACTCAGCAATATCATGGAAAATTTCTTCTCTAGGAATGTTTTCAGGAAGCGGTTTTCTACCAGCTTTTTTTCTATTGAATGATTTTACATGAATTGTTTCACTATGCCCAGCAAGGAGTTTATCTTCATCATGTAGTCCCTTCTCACCTTCATTAAAAAGAACTCCATAATACAAATCATGTGGATCAATCTTTTCCGATTTATGACCAAATATCTTTCTATTAAAATCAAAAATGATACTCTCTAATTTTAAAATCTTATTCTGCTTAATCTCATTCTCTTTGGCTAATGATTGTTTATCTTGTGTGAGAGAAGTATTTTCTTTGACTAGATTTGCATTTGTCTCTTCAAGCGCATTATGCTTGTATGCCAGATCAAGGATGTATTGCTTAATATCAGCGGGAAGGTTTTCAGGCAGATTCACAATTTTTAATTTGCATTCTGCCTGAATTTGTACAGCATTTTTTATTTTTACTTAGAAAAATTTATCGCTTTATGTTTTTTACGACTATCAATTCCAGATAGTAGCCAGATTAATTCTTTCTTCGTAATTTCTAGACTTTCATTCGGATTAAATGGAAAATTACCTTTCTCAAGTCGCTTCATCCACATACAAAAACCGTTCCCGTCCCAGTAGATTATTTTGATTAACCTCTGAGACCGTCCGCAGAACACAAATAGGCTTTTTTCAAATGGATCAAGATTCATCCCAAACTGAACAAGCGAAATAAGTCCGTTCCACGATTTTCTCATGTCGATGTTCTTTGGATAAAGGTATATCTTTAAATGAAAGGGATTTCGAAGTATCAAAACCGGAGCCTTAAATCAATTTCGATCTTCCAATTATCTCCAATCCGTAATTCAAAAATACTTCTCGGTTCTTCTTTTTCTTCCTGAATCGAAACTGGCTTCCACTCTACTTTCTTAGGTCTTTCCTTTCGTATCCAGCTCTGGAACGTGCTGTAGTGTATTCCGTTAGTCTTGCAATAATCTGTCTTACTTAATCCACTCGATTCCCAATTTGCTATATGTTCTTCTTTTATTTTATTGTTTTTCATCCCTACATATTAGCAGTTCCTAATGCATTTGCATAGGTGGGGATTTTTAAGCGGTTACAAACAAATAAAGTATGGATTATTTTTGCATTCATTACATCTTTCATTTTTTTAAGTGTATTTTTTATTTCATATTTATTTTCAAAAGACATTGTAAACACAATGGATAGTTTGAGTTTAGCTATTACAAATATTTTAGATCATAGAAAACCTGAAAATGTGGACGTTAGTAGAAATGATGAACTGGGAAAAATTGGAAGGGCTTTCTTAAATATGAAAAAAGAGATTATGGATTATCAAAATAATATAGAAAATATTGCAGAAGAAAGAACGATTCAATTATATGATGCAATGACAAAAATTCAGATTTCACAACAAGATTTGATAAATCGGTTGGGAAAAGCTGCTGAATTAAAAGACAATGATACAGGGACTCATCTAATACGAATAAGTAAATATGCAGCCATTTTAGCAAAAGCAGTAAATATGAATTCAGAAAAAGTAGAAATGATTTCAAAAGCAAGCATTATGCATGATGTAGGTAAAATTGGTATACCGGATGCTATTTTGCTTAAACCTGGGAAACTTACTACGGAGGAATTTAACATAATTAAAAATCATACGATTATAGGAGCTGCACTTTTGTCTAAAAGCGATTCTCCGCTGATCAATTTGGCTGAAAAAATAGCCTTATCCCATCATGAAAAATGGGATGGAAGTGGATACCCTCATCAACTTAAATATGAAAATATTCCATTGGAAGCAAGAATTGTTGCAATCGCTGATGTTTTTGATGCGTTAATTTCAGAGCGACCCTATAAAAAAGCATGGTCTATTGAAAAGGCAATTAATTTTTTAATGCAAGAAAAAGGAAAACACTTCGAACCAAAACTAGTTGATTTATTCGTGGAGAGGCTAGACGCAATAATCGAAATATTGAATAAATATAATGAATAAGGGACTGTGTAAAATCATATTGACCAGAATAATTTTACTCTTACAATGACCGCACTATGAGTATCCGAACAAAATTATTTTTAATTTTAGGAATTAGCCAGGTGCTATTAGTAGCTGTAATTACGATAGCATTTCTAACTATTTTGAATAGGTTAAGTGACGACCCTATAGAAAAAATTTCTCTTCAATTAGCTTCTAGTTTCGAAAGGGAACTCTATCACAAAGAATCTAAAATGCAACTTATAATGGATTTGATAATAAAAAATCCTAACTATATGGATGTGATTATTAGGGGACTACAAAATCGTGAAATTTTTCAACAAAACCTCGAAAAATTTCAAGTTATTATGAAGCAGAATGGGTTATCCATTTTTGAAATAGGGAACAGTGTTGGTAAGGTTGTATTTAGATTTCATAGACCAGTTGATTTTGGAGATGATAAAAGTGGTCAAAAAATAATTCAGGAAGCGCTCAGTGGTAAAATTTCTTCTACTCTTGAAATAGGAAAAAGCGGAATAGGTCTCAGGGTCACAGGACCAATTTTAAACGGTTTTGGCACAATACTAATTGGACAGGTTGTAAACAAAGAATTTTTGTCTGAAATTTCAGGAATGAATACAATTCACCTCGCTCTCTTTCAAGAAAAAAAACTTCTCGCAGCAAGTAGTTCTACAATGGAAGAAATTCTTGATCAAGTCAAAACTCCTTTTATTTCTAAATCCTTACTGACCTACAAAGGTAACATTTTTTATATTACTCACTTACCATATGAAAGCAGGGGGCTTTCCAGTCTAAAATTAAATTTTCTTGTTCTGATTGATCAAACAGAGCTTCAAAATTCTACTAACAGAATTTGGTATCTATTTATTGGTTTTGCAGTCCTTGTATTTTCTGGGATTTTTTTTATTTCTTACCTTTTTTCTAAAGATATAATAAATGCCGTGAAACTACTCGCTTATTCCATGAAAAATTTTGAAACAAAAGATGAAGAGCTATTAGATATCAAACGATCTGACGAACTCGCTGAAATAGCTAAAATATATATCAGCTTAAAAAAAGATTTAATTAACCACCAGGATCATCTCCAAGAATTGGTAAGTGAAAAAACTAGACAATTGCAAGAAACATATAAGAATCTAGAACGCGAAAAAAGTAAAAGTGATTCTCTTCTATTAAATATTCTTCCCACAAAGGTGGCAGAAGAATTAAAAAATAGTGGGTATACAAAACCAATTCTTTATGAATCTGTATCGGTTATGTTTACTGACTTTGTCGGGTTTACTCACCTTGCTGAATCAATGACTCCTGATTCCTTAGTGAGTCAACTTGATGATTGTTTTAAAATTTTTGATTTTATTATTGCAGGTCATAGATTAGAAAAATTAAAAACTATAGGGGATGGATATATGTGCGCAGGAGGTCTACCTGAAAGAAATGAAACTCATGCAATAGATATATGTCTAGCAGCAATTGATATTAGCTCATACATAAATCAACTGCAAATCGAAAAGAAAGAGAAGGGAGAAAAAATATGGGAACTCAGAATCGGAATTAATACAGGTTCACTTGTCGCAGGAGTGGTAGGTAATACAAAATTTGCTTATGATGTGTGGGGNNAAAGATTTTTTTGATTTTGAATATAGAGGAAAAATTATAGCTAAAAGAAAGGGTGATATGGATATGTATTTTTTGTCTAAAATCAAAGAAGAGCTTTCAGAAAATGGGGAAGGCATTAAACCTAATAAAAAATTCTGGGATAACTATAATTTATACAATTGAAATCTCTCAGCTATTTCTTTATTCATTTTGCTTTAAGCTATTAATTTGTGGGAGTGAGTTATACTTTCTTCTAATTATACAATGAACGAAACAAATATATTTTCTACTGCTTCTCATAAACTTTTCGGACCGGTAAAAAGGATAAGTTCAAAGACGTATTATACTGATAGTGTCGGACTTCCTGTGCGAACATGTTTCCAGATGTTTATTAGAGATTTTCTCCCAGAAGCTGTTATAGCTTTTTCCCGTTTTACTGAATTAAATGGACTGGATTCTTCTTGTTATAAATTTGAATATTCAAATGATTTCAGAAATATAATACAGATATTTGTAAACAGCACTTACGACATGAGATATTTATATAAACTCGACGAAAAGTTGAGAGTTATTGAAAAAATATTGATGTCGGGGAACAAATGCGCTGAACGTGAAGTTACTTTTTACAACGACGAACACAGAAACAAATCATTCATAAAATACAATGCCACTGGTAGGGAAGAGGAGCGGATTGAGTCGTATTACAACAAAGATAATAAACTTACCGATATGCAAATAACCAAACGCAACGAGGGTATTTCCAACTACAAAATAACTTACATAGAGCCAGATATTAAAGTAACAAAAATTTCGGACAGGAATAATAAAATCTTGAAATTCAGAAGTGAAACGTTAGACAAATATGGAAATCTACTTAAACAAAGCGAATCAGAACCAGAGGGTGTAAATTTATTCACAGCAAGTTACCAATACACTTACACAGCCGACAACCTGATCTATGAGATGATTTGTTTCGGACAAGCCGGGAAATTAAATTTCAGACGAATTTTCTTATATGATAATCACAAAAACATTGTTACAGAAAAAACGTATGTGCCCGCTCGCACAGAAGGGGAAATATTGAGTAAAATAATAGAGAACGAAATTGAATATTATATGCATTGAAGGGATGGTAAATCAAAAGTTGAATGCAAATTACTGAAAAGATAAGGAGCCAGTAATCACTCATCTAACTCATTCAATGGTAATTCAAATCCAGGAAGAACATCTTCCCCTTCAATACTAGTTTCAAAGTCTTCGTGGATTCGCATTTGTTGAGATGCTTTGTATATAAAAACTTTTTGTTGAAATGGATCAATGAGCCATGCCAGCTTACAGCCGTTAGCCATCCATTCTTCCATTTTCTTTTGTGTTTGCCAGAGACTATCGGATTCAGAAAGTAACTCGATTACAAAATCAGGACAGAGAGGAGGGAACTTTCTTTTTTGCTCTGGAGTAAGGCTTTCCCATCTTTCGTTTGAAATCCAAGCGGCATCAGGAGAACGCATTGCTTTGTTTGGTAATATAAAACCAGTAGAAGAATCGAACGCTACACCGGATTTAAACTTTTTTTGATAATTCTTTCTATAATAGGCAACATTTAGATTTTTTCTGCCGCTTTCTCCGCCAGTTGGTGACATTACGATGATCTCTCCTTCTGAGGATCTTTCAATTTTTATTTCGTGATTATAGACACAGAATTTATACAAACGATCATCGTCCATAATCGGGTAATCGGGAATTGTAAAAGAGAGCGCTTGCATGGTAGTTGTTTTGATTCTAATAGATTCCACTGCTCTGTCAATGGAAAAATCATAATAAGTTTTTGCAGAGTAGGATAAGGATTCCAACTATTCTCGTTCAGGATTCGATTGAAAGGGCTATATGCATCGAAGGCTGAACGAAAGCTGATCGAAGCCTGGTAAAAGTTTGTTCTTTCCATGGGAATCGAGATACAATAAAAACTAATTGAATCCTTATTTATATTGAAAATGATAGAAACTATCCTAAGAGGACTAAGCAAATAAAAGTTGTTGTCTTTGGGTTAATTGTAATATATTGCATATCTAAGAGGTTTCGATGGAAAAATTATATGAAAAGGATGGAGTAGTTGTAATTTTTTGGGATTCTTCATCCAAAGCGTTATGTCCTGAATGGAAAAGCTTTTCTGTTTTAGACAAAGAAGTTAAAGAATCACTCGAGAAACTATTAACCTTCATAGTTGAAAAAAAATGCGATCGCCAAATTATTAATACTGGAAAAACTCTTGGCGGTTTTAGTGAGCAAATTCAGGATTGGTTAGCAATTGATTGGATTCCGCGGGCTGTAAAGGCGGGAATGAAATATGTTGCTACCGTTACCCCCAAGAATGCCATGGCTCAACTCTCCAATGATTATTGGCAGGAAGTCAGCACAGATATTGGCTTTGTTACAATAAATGTAACCTCCCACGAGGATGGAGTGGATTGGTTAAAGAAGTTTCCTTAAAAAGTAATTGAATCCAAAGCTAAATTGGAAATAATAGAAGGCAAATCACAGAGGTGCCAATGTATTCATTAAAAATATTTACTATCGTTTCTTTCTTTTTGATTTCTTGTGCGTCGTTTATGCAGAAGGATAAAAAAGAAGAATTTTCCTTTGAAGCTCCGAACATTCGAGTAGAGAAATTTCCCGGAACTTTTAATTTGAAAGGCAAAGGTGTTGTGAAAACACAGTGTCCGGCTAATACCTGTTCGCCCGAACAAATCAGTAAAATGGATATCGGTGCAATTAAGGGATTTACTAAGGATGGAACTTGGGAGGAATATATGGAGATAACTGACCAAGAAGATCCGAAGAAAAAATACAGCGTTCTATGGATGAAAGGCGGTTATACGAACGGAAAAAAAGAAGGTATATGGGAAGAATTCGAAGAAAAATATGATCCCTCCACTAAAATTAAGAAATTAGTCAAAAAACAATTCGGTGCATTCAAAGAAAATAAGAAAGACGGAGTCTGGACATTGCTCTATGAGACCGGCGAGAAATTAAAAGAAACTCCTTTCGTAGATGGAAAGAAACACGGGACAGAAAAAAAGTTTAGCATAAAGGGCGCTCAAATCGAAGAAACCAATTATGTAGAAGGGGAGCGCCACGGAATCTACTGGAAAAAGACTGCTACTGAATTAGCTATGTGTGAAGGAGCTTTCACAAAAGAGCAAAAGACTGGGAAATGGACAGAATACACTGTTGAAGATAAAAAACCGGGGAAACTAAAAGCTGTTCTTCTTTATAATAACAATAAACGTGATGGTGCGGCTACTATCTATCATCCTGACGGCGTAACAAAAGCAGCTGAAGGAAATTATAAGGAAGATTATAAAATCGGATTCTGGAAACAGTATTATCCTACCGGAGCCATTGATTCAGAAGGAAACCGAAAAGCAGAGCCAGGAACAATAGAATCGGAAGAAAAAGAAGAAGGCTCAGAATCTGGTTACAAAGAAATTAAAGAAGTAAAAGATACAAAGACTATGAAAGAGCAAACTTCTTCTTGTCCAACTCCCAACGTGAACGGAAAGTCACTCAATGTCGGTGAATGGAAGAAATACTATAAGTCCGGCGATTTATTTTCTGTGGGCTCGTATGATGAGAAAGGACTTCCTACAAAAGATTGGAAATTCTTTTACAAAGGAAATAAAATGCGATGTAAGGGAACCATGGCAAATGCGCTCATGATGCAAAACGGGGAATTATACGATAAATCGGGAAACTTGGAAGGGAAAGGAAATATGATGCTCTCCCTTTTTAGTATTGATGATAAGACTGACGAGATGAATGATAAGATGATTCCTGCCCTTCCGTTTACTTTTTATAAAGCAGGCAAGAAATATCTAGAAATTCTTCCCGCAACAACCCAGAGTTCTGACGAAGCAAAATCTCCAGAAGCAGTAAGAAAAGAAACTACTGCGAAAGAATATGATGCGAGTGGTAAGTTAATTGGAGAAGGACCTTATATGTTTATTCCAACTCAGCCCTATGGTGGAAAGAAACATGGCTGTAGATTAGAAAATGGCAAAAAAACATACTATCTCATGGGTGTCCTTAAAACCGGCACTATTGCAGATATGAATTGTAAGTAATTTAACTCACCTTACGCAAAAGAATAATGCTATGCCACTTTCAGCGCTGAGAACGCTGGTCACTCACCTTGCGTAAGGTGAGTAGTTAAAGGAAAATACAAAGGTTCAAGCCTTTTTTTTGTTAAAGATTTCTATGGATCTTTGTATATATTATAAGTACCTTGACGAAAAAAAATTATCCTTTTTTATGGCTTAAACTATGAGAGAAATAATTAAATTAGCGTGTACTGGTTGCGAAGTTCCTGGAAAATCTGCTTATTTTCAAACAAAAAATAAGAAATTAAAATCTGATAAATTAGTTACTAAAAAGTTTTGCAAGTTTTGCAGAAAACATGCAGACCATAAAGAATCTAAAGCATAAAAATGGGATCTAAAGCATCACAATCCAAACAGTCTTCTAGTAAAGGCTTCGATGAATTAAAGGAAGCCTTGCTTGAAAAGAAAAATGATTTATTGATCAAGCTAAACACTTGGGAAGATAAAAGCTCGCCTTCAGGTCTTAAAGAAGTTGGTGATATTGCTGATATTGCTTCTGAAAT
>DDBL01000061.1 GCA_002333425.1 Leptospiraceae bacterium UBA2033 | reverse complement strand
ATATTGTAAGTTCCAGAGATTTGGTTTTGGAAGAAGTTGAAATAACTTTCTGCTCCATCAGTTGCATGTAAAATATCGCGAGTTTGCTTTCCTGTTCCAAAGATACGAAGAGGTAAACCAAATACAGAACGGATTGCAAAGTTTGCAACCCAACCATGATCTTCACCGCCAAATTGGCGTTCGCCGTAGATTCCGGTGAAACGAAAACTAGCTGCGGATACTCCGTACATGTCGCGGTAGGTTTGCACATAATGCTCTGCCGCCATTTTGGATGCGTGGAGAGGAGAAATTTTTCCGACCATCACAGGTTGCGTTTCAGGAATTTCTATCGGATTACGCATGTAAGCCGTTTCGCCTTCAGTGAGAGTGTCATTAATAGAATTTCCGTAAACGTGAATAGAGCTTGTGTTGACGACTGGAATTTTCCTTTTGCGAGCTACTTCTAAGACGTTAAAAGTTCCAACAACGTTAGTTGTCATATCAAGCTCTGGATCTTCCCAAGAAATAGTCATCGCAGGTTGAGCAGCAGTGTGAATGATAAAATCGCAACCTTCTGTTCGATCGAGTAGATGTTCTAAATTACGAATATCTCCTTTGACCATTGTCACACCCAAATTCTTTANNAATACTTTCATAATTACTCCTCTACTTTTTTATTCTTTGCATCTTCTCTTTTTTTCTTGAACGCGATCTTCATAACTGCAACTGCATCGTGAAACGCATCTTTCCATTTGTAAGCTTGTGTTTCCACAGGTTTGAAATAAGAAATCGGAATTTCGATACAACGCATATGAGCGCGAATAATTTCAATCATCATCTCGACTGTGTAAGTTTTGCCCTGCACTTCGAGGGAAGGTTTGATTCTGTTATACGAATCTTTCCAAATCGCCATGTAGCGACAGTCGACATCAGTGAATCTTGGTTCTTGGTTCCACCATAAAACCTCAATGAGTTTACCCATTAACAAATTTATGAGTCGTGGAAGTGGCTTTAGATTAGAACCTTGCTCTATCATCTGCCTAGTTGTTCGAGTTCCCACAACCATATCGCAGTCTTTCATATACTCTAAAAGTTTTGGTAAGTCCTTGGCTCTAAATGCACCGTCAGGCGAAACGACAATCGCAATATCTCCCGTGATACGATTGAATCCTTGGCGAATTTGTATACCTTCGTATTCTTTTTTGTCACCGTAAAAATAATGTTCTATCTGAGTTTTAAAAGATTTAGCTATGTCGACTGTCGTATCCGAAGATTCTGCATCTACGATTAAAATTTCATGAACCTTATCTTTAAAATCTACAATCACATCCGAAATAGAACGATCATTATTATGTGTTGGAATAATGAGAGAAACCTTGTATTGATTAAATAAATCATTTCGAACTTCATACACTGCATAGTGATAGTCTTGCATAGAATTGATATTAAAATAATCACATTCAATTTCTGTCGCATACACTTGATTAGTCTCTTTTGCCATGAGATCAATCACGTCTGTAATTTCGATAACTCCACTTTTAAAAGAAGGTGGTGTTTTTTTGAAATATTCAAAATACGCAGGTGTAAAAAGATAAGAACCCAAACCCAACCATTCATTGGGAGGATCATTTGGTTTTTCTACTAAATTCTTAATTTTTTTTCCATCTAATTCTACTGAATAATTTTTACGAATACGTGATTTAACAGATGTCTTTAAAATTCCAATCGAAGCAGTTATATCTTTATTTTGTTTGTAAGTCGTTAGGAATTTTTCGTGATTCGTTTTATAATAGTATTCATCACCCAAAATCAAAATAAAAGGTTCGCTGATTTTAGATTCAAGCGAAGCAACGTCACTCGCAAGACCCTTCGTTGTCCACTCCACAGCTTCGATGACAACTTTTGGTATTACATATTTCAAAGCTTCAATTTCTTCGAGCATTTGCTCTTTTAAATGCCCAACTAAAATATAAATTTTTTCGACTTTGAGTTTATAATGTAAAAGTTCAATATTTCTAAGTAAAATAGACTTATTTTCAATTTTAAATAAAGGTTTGGGGATAAAATTCGTTCGCGGATAAGCACGAGTACCCTTTCCAGCAGCAGCAATTACGCCAATTCTAATCTTTTTTACGTTATTGTGTTGAATAGACTTCATTAAAACTATTTAGATGCCATGGTGAGCTATATTCCTTCGACAAGCTCAGGATGACAACTTTATGTCATAGTGANNTCTGTCTTTTTCTAAACTATGTTTGTGAATTCCTTCGATTGCTGCTTCTACAAGACTTCCGATAAATAATACACCAGACTTAACTTCTACATTGTAAATTCTTTCAGAAAATCCATCCGAAGTACTTCTATAAACACTATGACCAGTAATCGTAACTACGTTTCCATTTTTAGGAGGAGAAATTTTAAAGTCATGTGTGTTTGTTTCTGTGTTAAATGTAGATTCTTCCAAAAGAGATGCATCATCTAAAAGAGGAACTAACACAGGAGGAAGAGAAGAGGCAAGACTTACTTTTCTTTTTTGAAAGATTAAGTTTCCTTCTTTTTTTTCTTCTAGAAGAGTTACGTTTTTGAGATCTGGAAATTTATCAAGATATTTATATCTATCTTCTCTTGCACGAAGTAAATCGAATAGCGAATAATTGAATTTATGCGTTACAGTGTATTTCATTAATTTTTATACCTTTTATAAAATTGAGTCCTTTTTTATTTTAAATCTTTAGTTCAACGAAAACCGAGGAAGGATTTGCGCAATATTGTTGTTAAATGCTAATTGGTAAATTTGATAATTCATAAATTTAACAAGTGGAAATGTGCCGAGTGTAAGTTCTGCATCTTTTTTTGTATCAGCATTTATTACTGTCCAGATTTTACTACGATCTGCGGACAAGGAATAACTGTTCAAAATTCCTCTACCCATAAGTTTGTTAACTTGACTTCTCTGAGAAGGGATCAAAGACACAAACTCTTCAGACAAGTATCTTGGTAAAGTTATATCGACCATATATTGATTCATAAAAGATTTTCTCCTAAAATGAGAGGGACTTAAGCACATTGGTATCAAACATAAACTTCATGTCAAGGGTAAATCCAAAGATTTTACCTATTTCTTTACAGACTCTCTGTATTCATTGTATTTGGCGATGATTACTTGAACATATTTGTAAGGTTCAATCCCACGACAATATCCATACTTAACACCATACCCGTTGTAATAAGCAGGATCAGATAATAACAATATAGCCTCAGCAACATTCTTATCCCATTTGACTGGACTTTTGTTTTGAAATCTTGCAAGAGTCATTGCATCCATCACATGTCCCTGCCCTGCATTGTAAGATGCCAATACAAATTTCACACGTTCATCCTCATCAGGAATTGTTTTTTTCCACATCCCATCTAGATATTTTAAATGTTTAACACCAGCAGTTATATTTTTTCGAGGGTCATGAATTTCCCCAATACTAACTCCCAAGTTTTGCGCAGTCGATGGCATTAGTTGCATAAGCCCACTTGCACCCATCCATGACTTTGCACTTGGATTAAATCTGGATTCCTGATAAATCAGTGCCGCAAGAAAACGCCAATCCCAACCAAGGAGGGACGCCTGTTCTTTTATGATCGAATCAAACGCAGAAATATTTTTTTTGCTTTTTGGTTTGGATTCGATTTTCAATTCTTGCATATAGTTTCTGGACTTACGATAGTATTTATCTTGTACTTCTTTGATTTTGTTTTGGTTTTTATCAATCCAATCATTTACAAACTGTAAAAGTTCAGGAGAGTTGCGCCTAACGACCCAAGCAATCTTTTGTGGAAAACTAATCGGGAGGCTAATGTCTAATTCACTGTAATATGCATTGTTAATAAGAGCAGTTTGTTCATCCGCAACCGTGTAATCAATTTCTCCATTATAAACTTGCTCAATCAATTCGTCAGTTGTAATGTTCTCAGGAATTGGTTTAATGTTAATCGTTCCACCTAACTCTTCTTGTAATTTTTTGAGTCGATTGTGATAATCCGAATTAGCTCGAACATGAACCGTTTTTCCAATCAAGTCAACGGTATTGTCAATGTACTCGGTCATTTTTTTTCGTACGATAAATCCCTTTTTTCTCTGGACTAAAACTTGAGTCGTGGTCATTAAATGTTCGGTGAACTTGAGTTGTCTGCCCTTTTCGCGCGTAACAATGGTATTAGCCGCTAGTAGATCCCCTTCTCCACTGTTGAGTTTATAATCTAAATTCGCAAGATCACTCGATGCTTCAATATCTAGTTCTACACCTAAATCTTTTGTGAGTAGTTTTAATAATTCGTATTCGTATCCAATTGGTTGATCTTTATAAATGAAATAACTGTTCGCGTTGTATGATGTGATTACTTTTAGTTTGCCCTTTCTTTTAATCTCTTTAAGACTGAGTCGATTCATTTCTTCCCATACCGCAATACAGGAAAAATTTAGAATAATAAACACGATTAAGATACGAGATAAAATTTGTTGCATAAGTATTATTAAATTAGAAATCCAATCTCAAATTGTAAAGAAATTTATTTTTGGAAATGGAGTCTATTACAATCCTTCTCTTTCTTTTTGTAGTCGTTTGTATAAATCTGATAACCCAAGTTTTTCGACCCATTTTTCTATATAAGATTTATCTAATATTTCAAATTGTATTTCAAAAACATTAAGTGCATCTTTAAATTGCTTTTCACTTCCATTGCTTAGTTTGCACCATCTGAGTTTAGAAATAATTGTATCTTCGGGAGAGGTAATCCATACTAAGAGTCCATTTAATTCTTCTTGGATTTTTCTTTCAAATCGCACAATCTCATACTCATTTTCTGGTAATGGATAAAAATCAATCTTATCCCCTGTATTTGTATTTAAAAGTTTAAACATTTTTTTCGATTGAATGCCACTTAGAACCATATCTTTGTCAATATAATAAGTTGGAGATGGAAATGCGGATAATAAAGAGTTAACCCTTTCCTTGCTTAACTGAATCATCATGTCAATATCATGGGTAGATCTAGGCTCACCTTGAAAACTGGATACGATAGAACCTGTCAGCATATAGGATGTATGCGTGGTGTTTAGGAATTGAACTACATTTTTTAATAATTCGAATTGTGACATTTTTCTAATCGTTTTAAAAATAGAGCATGAATTTCTTCTTCTGATTTTTCGGGAAATCTTTTTCTAAGCCCTTGCTTAAACAATAAATTTGTAAGTTCATTTAACTCCATTACTTTATTGAACTTTTCTGAGGCTGACATTTTACGAAGAGTTTGCAGATACACTGCTTTTTCATTTTTAGATTCCTTGGGTATAGAATTGTAAATAGATAGCATTTTTACATTCTACCTCATTGTATTTTTTCGTAAACCGAAATCTAAAGTTTTATTTGTATAATTTCGTTTGTTCTTGTTGCTCGTTATAAATCCAAACCTAAAATCATACCCCAACTCTCCGATACAAAAACCCATCCGTGTTCATCTGTGTTCATCCGTGGTGATCTTTATCTCCTTTTCAATCACAGCGTCAAAGAACTCGTAACCTCTAGCCCCAACGATTAAGCTTCCATTAATCAGAAAAGTTGGAGTTCCTTTGATTCCGAAACTTTTTCCTTCTTTAATATCTTCTTGAATCTCAGAGACAATTTTTTTTTGTAGATCTCGATTTTCCATACAAGATTTCCACTTTCCTAAATCTACATCACTTTTCTTTACATAGGAAGATAAATTTTCTTTTTCTAGATTACGATAATTTTCAAATAGGACATTAAAATGCGACCAGTATTTTTCGGGCGCAATTTCCTTTACGCAATTAGCAGAAACATGAGCTTGAAACGCATCTTCATGAATTTCTTGCAAAGGAAAATCTTTAAACACCCAGTAAATTTGTTTTCCATATTTTTCACGAAGTGCCGTCGACGTCGCTTGTGATTTAGAACAAAAATGACATTCGAAATCCGAAAATTCAATGATGGTAACTTTCGCAAATTGATTTCCCATACTTGGCTCATCGTCTAACGGTATTTTCTTCCAATTTACTTTAGCAATGTCCAAATTCTTTAGTTCAATTTTTAGATTAATTTCTTGGATGATTCGATACCAAGCAATTCGATCTAAAATTTTCTTTCGTTCGTTTGCAATCACTTCCACTCCTAAATTTTCTAAACCTTGCGGTTTATACTTGTTATAGTACAATTGCAGTTCTTCGTCCGAAATATCATTTACAATTTTTAAATGATATTCTTTTGCATTTTTGAATCCTTTGGACTTTGCATGATCTTCCAACATCCTGTGATCGTCCTTAGAACGCAAAACTTGTGAAACTTGTGTTTCTGATGGAAGGAATATATCAGTATTAGCCGCAGTTTTACTTTGCGTCATCTGTTGACAGGCAAAAACAATAATAACTAAGAAAATTAAAAAATACTTTTTGTTCATATTTGTATTACTCCTATCCTACTTCTGTAATGTATCCATTTTTATTATTACCTCTAAAATAGAACCACACTATGGGGATTATAAGTAGAGGCAAACCAATATAAAACGCAACTCGAAGTTCTTCATTAAACCACATCAAAACAAGACAAATAACTTGAATCCAAATCGCAAAGTGTGTTAAATAAGGGAAAAAAGGAGTTTTAAATTTTAATTGCTCGATGGCAAAACTTTCCTTTTCTAATCGACGACGAAAGTTGAGTTGAGACCAACAAATAGAAATCCAAGCAATTGCTCCACTAAAACCAGACAGCGCTAATAGATTTTTGTAAATTCCTTCCCCCATCAAAGTATAGGCTATAATGCCAACCCAACAACCGAAAAGAGATAAAAAAGTCGCATTTTGTGGAATTTTATTTGAGTTCAATTTTCCTAAAAAAGCTGGAGCCATGTTTTGAACGGATAATGCGTGTAATGCGCGAGTACATCCATACAAACCCGAACTAGAACAAGAAATGGCGGCAGTAAGCACTACAAAAGAAAAAATTCCACTCGCCCATTTGAATCCATAAGAATCAAGAGCCTCAGCAAACACACTACTTTCCAGACCAATTTTCCCCCAAGGTAAAATACTTACCAAAAGAAAAACAGGAATTACATAAAGTGCAATAATTCTTCGCGTAATATTTCGAATCGCAATAGGAATCGTTTTCTCCGGTTCATGACTTTCACCTGCGGCAAGTCCAATGATTTCCGATCCTTGAAAGTTAACTAAAATAATCACCATCGTCAAAAAAATTGCCCATATTCCTTTTGGAAAAAGTCCACCTCCACCCAAAAGAATAGATGTTCCAATAAAACCATGTTCGCCCGTTATACCTAGAGCGGTTAATAATGCTAATCCTATAAAAAGTAGAATAGCTAAAATCTTAATAATAGAAAGCCAAAATTCCATTTCTCCAAAAGACTTAACATTTACAATATTGATTCCAGTGACTATTACTCCAAACAATACTGCCCATGAAACAGAGCTTATTGCAGGAAAGAAGTTATTCATGATTATCCCCGCCGCGATCATTTCAGATGGCACATAACTAACCCATGTTACCCAGTAAGACCAACCGACTCCACAAGCCCAAGATGGAGAAATATAATCATTTGCATATTTAACAAAAGAACCAGATATAGGAACTGCTACAGCAAGCTCACCTAAACAATACATAACGCATAATACAATTAAACCTCCAAGCACATAAGCAAGAAAAGCTCCTGGTCCCGCTTTTTCTATGACATACCCTGTTCCTAAAAAATACCCACTCCCAATAATTCCGCCTAACGCAATAAGTTGTAGATGCCTAGACTTGAGTCCACGGTTTAACTGTTGATTTTCTTCGTTCATTTAATTATTTTTTTAAAGGACTCAAGCATAGTTTCGGCAAATAAAGAATTACCGAAACTTGTAAGATGCACTCTATCCCACCATAAAAATCCTTCATCGTATTTTGAAGCTAACTCCGTATGCATATCGATCAAAGGAATATTTTCGCGTAAAGCAAAGTCTTTCATTGCTCTACGATGAGCTTCTGGTTCATCAAAATGAATCTCAACAGGCTCAACAGAAAGAATAGTAGTCACTAGGTGTTTCCTATTTAATTCTACAATTTCTTTTAGATTCTTAATATATTCTTCCAAACTTACTTTATAAATAGCGTCATTGTGAGAAAAATTAATCACAACTATATCAGGTTTAATTTTGGTAAATAACTCTTTGTATAAGTCAAGTGCCAACTTAGAGGTAAATCCCGATACTCCACCATTGATACATTCTAGATTTGGATTATTTTTTTGAAGTTCTTTTTCGATTCTCCTTACAAATGTATCCTCTTCCTTATATACACCGGCTCCCCATGTTTGGGAAGAACCTACAAACCAAATTCTAGTTTGATTCTTTTTATTGTCTGCATACTGATTTTTAATTTGATTAATTACTTCCTCGGTAGTAGGAATCACCGGATAACCAGGATATACCTTTGAAATAGTAGGATAAATTTTTGCGATATGAGAATACATTGCTACATAAACAAACAAAGCAATAAGTAAAAGGTTGAAATTAATATAAGCGGTGTATTTTATTACTACAATATTTTCTAAGCGCAAAAGTATTTTTAGGATAACATATGCGAGACTTAAATACAAACAAAAAAACAGAATAGTATAAAAAGAAAGTTTAGGAACTAATTTCCAATTAAAAAATGAATCAAAAATTGTATTTCCATCTTTTTCGGTAATCGCAAAATCATCTATATCCGATCTTAAATCTGCAAAACCACCTCTAAAACCAACAAAAGAATTTGCTTTTACAGACTCTTGAAATGTAAAAATTTCTTTCTCATCAATCAATACAATAAACGATTCAGCCAAAAATTTAATTTTAAATGTATGCATTTTTTTTGTATCTAATTGCACATAATCCATTTTTATTTTATCAATAAACTTATCTTCCATTGTATGAAAAAAAATAGAAGGATAAAGTTCATTATTGCTAATTCGAAATCCAGAAAATTGACTGATCTCTTTATTTGAATTGAAGAAAAAAACAAAGTATTGTTTATCATCCATTTTATAATTAAAACTAATTTCTTCTGGATTTAACTCCCTATTAAAAACTAATTCATGATAACCCTGCCATTTAGAAAGGTTCAATCGAAATTTAAAAAGTGCAGGCATTGTATTCATAAAAGAAGCAGAGCCAGCGACAGATCTCGTTACTTTTGTTTTTTGATTCATCCAATTTCCCGAGTTATGAAGAGTATTGTAATTAACAACTGCCGACAGAATAAAAAAAACATTAATAAGAATACTAGATAACACAAATGCAATAATTAGAATTTTCTTTTTCATGATTAATTCAAATTTCCTATAGAAACTTTTTTTACGTATAAATCCATTACTACAAGATAAATCTATACTTTAAAATCAATGCAAAACTGAAAAAATCTCTTGCAATTCCTGTTTTACATCAAAACATAAATCTATGAATGAATCAGTATTTTTCTCCAAACAAAATCCAGGTCTTGAGCCTTTTGATATTAGCAACTACCACGGTGTAAATGGTAAAAATTTCTTCGATGAAGATAGACTTCTGCATCATATCCTAGACAAATATGCAAATGACTATGAGAAGTCTCACAAAGAAGCTATGTTAAAACATATCAGAGGTTACGGAGAATTAGTCGGTGGAGTTTTAAATCAACTCACAGAAGCCTGTCACAAAGAAGGAAAGTATGGAGAAGTAGTTCACTATGACAGAACAGGAAATCGAATTGACAAAGTAGTTTACAGTGAAGAGCAACTTCAATCTAGAAAAATTTCTTACGAATATGGAATTGTAAATCTGGACTTTCATAGGGATTGGAAACATCCCTTTACAACTTTGCACAAGCTAACACTGGCTTACCTCGCAAATCAAAATGGCGAAGGCGGAGTCACCTGCCCTCTTGCGATGACAGATGGAATTATTCTAGGAATCAAAGCTCTCGGAACAGAAGAACAAAAACATAAATTTCTTCCACTCGTTGCCGGTGAACACAGTCTTTCGCATTTCATGGCAGGGCAATATGTAACCGAGCGTGTTGGTGGTTCCAACGTGGGAGCAAATCGCACTATCGCAAAAAAACTTCCCAACGGCAAATGGATATTAAACGGAGAAAAATGGTTTTGTTCTAATCCGGGTGATCTCTGGGTGACAACTGCCAAAATAGAAGGCACGAACACGATTGGAATGTTTTTAGTTCCAAGACTCAAAGACAACGGAGAGTTAAATGGCTGTTATATCCTCCGCAAAAAAGACATCATCGGCTCACGTGGTAAAATCACAGTCGAAACAGTCTACCAAGATTTGGAAGCTGAAGAGTTAGGTAGAGTTTCCCACGGACTTGCCAACTTAATCAAATACATCATCAAAACTTCTCGCATCCATTTGTCTTTAGCCGCACTTGGAATTGGAAGACGCGCCTTTATGGAAGCACATGAGTATGTCCAATCCAGAGAGGCTTACGGGAAAAAGGTAATCGAATTTCCTTCCATCCAAAAGCAACTCGCCGAGATGAAGATTTTGCAGTCGGCTTGTAGCCTTGTAGTTTTCAAAAATGTAAGTTTGTTAGATGGAGAAAATCCTCTTTTACAAATTCTAAACCCGCTAATGAAATACGTCACTTCTACACACGCAACTTGGATTTCCAAACAAGCTATTTTACTTCATGGCGGCAACGGGATATTAGGCGACTTCTCTTGCCTGCCTCGTTTACACAATGATTCTATCATCAACGAAACTTGGGAAGGCACACACCAAGTCATCTCCGAGCACGTAATGAAAGCTTATGGCAGACCCAAAGCACAAACTGCCTTTTATGCGGAGATAGAAAAAAATATTTCTGGTGTCGAAAAATATCCTTTCTTAATTTATGCAAGGGAAAGTTTTAAAATCCTAAGTGCGAGATTAGAAACAATTTTTAATTCTAATGATGAGCTTTACTTAGAGACCAATCGAATTTCTATTTGTGATTCTATTTACAATCTCTATGCTTTAAGTGAACTCATTACAGAAGCTATTTCCTTTCACAAAGAAACTGCTATTTCCCATATGGCAAATGGATTTGCGGAAATTGCCATGCGAGGCAAAGAAGGATTAGCCGATCAACACGGAATATTTCATAATTCGGAAATTTTGCAGTGGGTAATAGAATACTAATGGAAGAATTTAAAAGATTACCACCGATGAACACCGATGGACACCGATGGGAGATTTACAAACTGTTCACCAAGATTGACGTGCATCGTCTATTCTATTCTGACTACTTTCAGGGAAAATCAAAATCAAAGCGTAATACTTTAACAAGCTTTCGCATCAGACAGAAAATAAAATATCAGTTATCGGTGTTTATCGTTCCTCATCGGTGTTTATCGGTGGTAATCAGTTTCTTCAGGAGTCACAGATGAAGCAATCGCGTAGTAGGCTCTTATTAGGGTTTCTTTGGCTCGCACTTTCTATTTCGCTTGGACTTTGGTGGGCGGTTATGGGATTACAACAAGCAAACCAAGTGGCGGAGTTGAAGTCCTATCTGGGTGCAAGAGAAGAAAGTCTAGCGACACTCGAAAGACAAAGCAGAATGATCAAAATGGAAGGTGGGTTTTTGATGTTCCTGCTAATTGTTGGTGGGTCTACTCTCATTTTTCTCTCGCAAAAGGATTTGGAAAGAACACAAATGCTAAAGGATTTTTTTGCAACACTTACGCATGAGATGAAAACGCCGTTAGCCTCACTGAGACTCCAAGCAGAAAGTTTAGAAGAAGATATTAAAAACAAAAAAACAAAAGCCCTCCTAGGTCGTTTGATTGACGATTCTAAAAGACTGGAACTGCAAATGGATAAAGCTTTGTATCTTGCGGCACTGACTCGAAAAGAAATTCTTTTTCTAGAAAAAGTCAATCTATCGGAGATTCTCCATCAGATTACTTCGTATTATCCGTTCACGCAAGTTCATACAGTGGAAAATTCTTTTGTAGCAATTGACATTCGAGCGTTTGAAAGTGTGATTAAAAACTTAATTGAAAATGCAAGTAACCACGGAAAAGCATCTCGGGTTCTATTCAAATTAGAAAAAGTAAATTCTACCGCCAAACTCACAGTAACCGACAACGGACTTGGATTTCAGGGCAATACTCGGGAACTTGGAAAACTTTTTTTTCGTCACAGCACATACAGCGGAAGTGGAATTGGACTTTACTTGGTAAAAAACCTAATTTCCAAAATGAACGGACATGTTCACTTTCACAATTCCAATTCTGGATTTGAGGTTACTATTGAATTACCCGTTAGGAATGAAACTTGAAAACACCTAAACTACTTCTAGTAGAAGATGATACTTCCCTTGCCACTACTCTAAAAGAAAGACTCACAAAAGAAGGCTACAGCATTTGTTGGGTCAATACGCTTTCCAAAGCGAGAATGGAATTAAAAAGTTCCACACCTAATTTAATCATTCTAGATGTTGGACTTCCCGATGGTTCTGGATTTGACTTGGCAAAAGAACTTTTTGAGAAAAATGCCAATATTCCGTTTCTATTTTTAACTGCCCTAGCTGGGGCACCGGAACGACTCAAAGGATTTGAACTTGGTGCCGAAGAATTTATCCCAAAACCTTTTCACTTAAAAGAATTGCTCCTCAGAGTCAAACACGTATTAGACGCTCATCGGCATGTAAGAGACTCCCTGCAAAACAAATTTTTATTTCATGGATACATCATAGACTTTGAAAGTTACCAGATTTTTACACCGGAAGGCGAAACCATTTCTCTTTCTGCGAGAGATTCAGGACTTTTACAAATGCTCATCAACGAAAAACATAGGGTTGTTAGCCGTGATGAAATTTTAGACAAACTTTGGGGCGAAGAAAATTTTCCAACCAACCGAACCATTGATAATTCAATTGTTCGACTTAGACAATCCCTTGGAAAACATGGACTAAAAGCAATCAAATCCATCCGTAGTGTAGGCTATAGATGGACTGGAGACGAAGAATAAATGGCAAATGAACGTTTTACAAATGCAATCAACCGCAAAGAACAAAATATTCCACCGATTTGGTTTATGAGGCAAGCAGGCAGATACCACTCCCACTACCAAAATCTACGTTCCAAATACAGTTTTATGGAACTTTGTAAAATTCCAGAAGTCGCCGCCGAAGTTGCTCTTGGTCCAGTTCAGGATTTTGATTTCGACCTGGCTATTTTATTTTCCGATTTACTTTTTCCTCTCGAAGGTTTGGGAATGGGTTTACAATACACCGAACATGGTCCGAGACTCGATTGGCATTTGGATGCGACTAACTTTGATAAACTGCGATCCGTTGATGACGCGATGGGACTTTTAGAATTCCAAAGAGAATGTGTTAAACAAACTCGCGCCCTCATTCCACAGAATAAATCTCTCATCGGATTTGTCGGAGGTATATGGACGTTATTCACTTACGCAGTCATCGGCAAACACGATGGTAGCCTCACGCAAGCAAAAATTCTCACCGAAACTAGAAAGAAATTTTTCCCTCTTATGGAAGAAATTTTAACTCGAAACATCCAATTGCAATTAGACGCTGGGGCTGAGGTAGTGATGATCTTTGACACTGCGGCTGGTGAATTATCTAATACCATGTTCCAAGAAATCGTAATTCCATACATAAAAACATTTGCCAAACGTTTTCCTAAAAAAATCGGCTACTACTCCAAAAACACAACTGATACTGCCGTAAAATCTGTTTTAGAAATAACAGACCTAGCCGGACTTGGATTTGACCACAGGCTACCACTTATTAACCTCATTCCGCAAAATACTTTCGGATTTACGCAGGGAAATTTTGACCAATCGCTTTTATTTTTAGAAACATCCGAATTTAAAAAAGTTTTAAAGTCCTATATCACAGAATTAAAATCCTTATCGCCCAAAGAAAGAATTGGTTGGGTTTCAGGACTTGGTCATGGAGTGCTTCCTAAAACTCCAGAAGCAAATGTAAAATTATTCGTAGAAACTATCAGAGAGGAGTTTGCCTAATGGATCGTTCCCAGTTAATCGCCAAATACGACATACCCGCACCGCGTTATACAAGTTATCCGACAGTTCCTTATTGGTCTGAGGATCCAACCACAGAAGAATGGTTAGATGCAATTCGTAAATCCTTAGAGCCAGAAGATGCGGCTATTTCACTTTATCTGCACCTCCCCTTTTGTGAAACTCTTTGTACGTTTTGCGGATGCAATACCTCTATTACTAAAAATCATTCCGTAGAAGAGCCGTATGTGGCAAATATTCTAAAAGAATTTCAAATGTACGTTGATAGAGTTCCCGAACTCACCAAACGACCATTGAAAGAACTTCACTTGGGCGGAGGAAGTCCAACGTATCTTTCCAGTGAAAATCTAAAAGCAATGCTAAGTCCCATTCTTTCTAAAATGAATATAATGAAAGATCCAAGTTTTGCGATTGAAGTAGACCCAAGACGCACTCGTAAAGAACAATTGGAAACATTAAGAGGTTTGGGGTTTAATCGTATTAGCCTCGGTGTGCAAGACTTCAATCCCGAAGTGCAGAGGTTAATCAATCGTATCCAACCTTTTGACAAAACAGAATTTATCACTAACACTGCTCGCGAACTAGGTTACAACTCAGTAAACTTTGATTTGATTTATGGTTTACCAAAACAAACGAGTGAATCTATGGCGGATACTATCAGTCAAACACTCACGTTAAAACCAGACCGAATTGCATTTTACAGTTACGCTCACGTCCCTTGGATTAAAGCTTCACAAAGACTTTTTACAGAAGATGATTTACCTAAAGGTAGCGACAAACGTGCGTTATACGAAGAGTCCCGCGTAAAATTTGAAAACGCAGGTTACAAAGAAATTGGAATGGATCACTTTGCATTAGCCACAGACAATCTCTGGACAGCCTACCAGTCAGGAACTCTACACAGAAATTTTATGGGTTACACGGAATACAAAACCGACATCCAACTCGGTCTTGGAGTTTCTGCGATTTCTGATAGTTGGGCTTGCTTTCACCAAAACGAAAAAATTCTAAAAAAATACCAAAGACGTTTAGACGCAGGCGAGTTCCCTACTCTTCGAGGTCATAAACTTACCGAAGAAGATTTGGAACAAAGAAAATTAATTTTGCAATTGGCAACTCAGTGGAAAGTAGAACTTCCTGAAAAATTAATTTCTAGCACAAAAGAATATCTTCGCACAATGGAAGAGGATGGATTGATTTCGTGGGATAACAGAGTGTTGGCGATACAAGAAGCAGGCAAACCTTTCTTAAGAAATATTTGTATGGGATTGGATTTGCGCCTAAGAACTAAATCGCCTGAGACGAGAGTTTTTTCTCAAGCAATTTAAATTTATTAAAGTTTTATACGCAAAATCGCCAAATATTTAACCAAGGTTTACACCATGCGATATGCCAACTTTTCGGTTATAGATTTATTTGTTCGCGTCATACAAACATGCAGCCAGAAAAGCATTGTTTGCATCAGCAGTTTTCCCATCTGGAGGAAACACTGAATATGCCGTAATTGTCCTATAACAGGAATCTCTATTTTTTTGGCGATTTGCTTCAACATCCATTTTAATGCAATTACCTACCAATAACGTAGCTAAGATGATTGTTATTTTGTTTTTCATTTTATTTTTCCTTTTAAATCGTTTTCCGAATTCAGAATCTAGTTTAAAATTCTGTTTACTATTTTTTCAATTTTTACTCTACAATTCTGATTTTCAATTTTTTACCGTATAAAATGAGCACTTTTTCTTGTCAAGAAAAACACGTGTTTTATTAAGTTTATCCAAGAGTTATTTATATATGAATAACATGGAGTAAATTGATTTTGAGATTTTTTTCATTTGACTTTATATTCAAGATAGACCTCCCATCTGCTTTCTTTGTTTGTAATCCAGTTCCATCCTGCACTGTTTGATGTTAACCGTTTAGCTAAATCTTCATAGTTTGTAGGTATTCCAGAAGTAGTCCATTTACCGATAGAATAAAATCTATGAGCGGTATAGCGAAGAGCGAATGAAATATTATCTGTCACATGTAATTTGGATTCTAACCTAGTCAGAAACCCGTTTCCGAATCCAGAATGAAGAGAATGCAGGTTTCTAGCAACATGGTGGTCTTCAGATCGATTTAGACCAATGAGAGGAGCAAAGGATACATCAAATACAAGTTTATCAGAAAAATGCTTGGAGCGAAACCCAAGGCCTCCTTGTAATTCTACTATCTTATTTTCAAAAGAGTTCCCATTTGCAGTATAACCAAACATATTCGGTTTTGCGTAATAGCTTGAGTCATAGGAAATAAAATAATTTTTATAGAAAGATAACCCTAGTATGCCATATAAATGAATGTTCTTATAGACAAAAAAATCACGCTCTAGCCGGTTTTGCCATCTATGATCTAGGACTGAGGTTTTGGAATTGTGAATGATAAACCGGTCTGTATTCTCGAAACTGTATCCAGAATCTCTAAACCTCCACCTAGAAGTATCGAAACCAGGTACCTGAGACCTCGAATTTTCATTCCAATAAAAATCCTCATTCTTTCCCATTCCTGTATAAACATAGCCTAGTGTGGAATCGAATTCAGATTCCCATCTCCAACCATTAATCTGGACAAGCATTCCGATTCCTATATAGGTAAATCTATTTGGATAAGTGATTCTAGAGCCAGCGCCTTGGATACTTGGGTCAGAATTTCCAAACACCGCACCTCTCCCACCAATCTGCTCGAGGTATTCCCCATAGTTTTGTCCGGTTTTCAATCTGAGCGATACCTCGGCAAAAGCAGGGAGAGCGAAAAGATACAGGCTAAAGTATACCAATAAAAAATATAAGCAACTTGAATTCGGACTAAGAGTTTTGAGTAATACCAAGTAGCTGTTTAATATGCAATTCCCTGATTCTTTTTTAGAGAATCTCAAGTCCTTGAGACCCCCGACAGAAAATTTCGGGGGTGACACAATGTGGAAATCCTTACGCCGAACCGACGTTAAGTAGCTTTTCATGTCAGTTCAAGTTTAAGGGAGGCAGGAAATTCACATCATACGTATCCAAGAATTGAGTAACATGGTGTGGTCTCCTCGCTTCAAAGGGAGCTTGGCTAGTGAAGTTGGATCCATTTTTGCAATATTCTTCCGCACTTGCCTTAGTAAATTCTGGACTATAATATACTTCAAGCTTTCGGACTGCTATACTTCCGTATACATAGCAAGCACCTACAAAGTTTTGCACAGGGCATGGCTCAGTTTGGCTTTTTCCAAATCCAGGTATTCGTGTGCATGCTGCATCCGAAGTAGTACCATCGGAAACTCCAGGCATAACGCCGTAGTATAAATTTGTACAGTAATTTTGATTCGGAGAATAGTTACACGAGCCAGAATAGACTATATTCAGAGTGACAGTGCTAGATGAAGGGATATTTAGGAGATACAACAGATTTTTATTTCTGTATGTGCCATCCTTTAAAGGAGATTCTTTACAATTAGAAAAGAAGGATAGGGTAATTAATAGTATAACTGAAATCTTAGTTGTTTTTTTCATTTTATTTTTCCTTTTAAATCATTTTTCAAATTCAGAATCTAGCTTAAAATTCTGTTTACTAATCTTTCAATTTTACTCTGTGATTCTGATTTTCCATTAGTATAACCAGATATATAACTCGAAGTTTTTCGTCAAGAAAAAAACACATGTTTTATCAAGCTCATCCATGAGTTATGTAAATATGCACAAAATAGATTACATTGATTTAGAAAACTTTACAACTCTTGGAAAGTTTTAAACCAAATCTGTACAGGAAATTTTGGGTCTACATTAGTTAAGTAGGTAAAGTTTTATCTAATCAGTTCAGATATTCACTGACAATTTTACCCAAATCCACACAGCCAAAATCTAATTGACAGGGGAGTTTTAAAATAAGCTCCTACTCTCATGCCAGAATATTTAGGTCAGGTTCTAAGTTTTAAATGTATCCAATGGAATTCGTTTGAGGTTCAGATTTTAATTGATACTAAGGAAAATTTCTATAAAATCATGGACTACTATCAGTATAAAAGTCTAGAGGATTACACGACGTTTACCATTAGTATTGTTTTATCCGGCGAAGAAGAAGTTCTAATGACACCGGATGAAAATGCGAATGAGTGTATGGTGGTATATTCTGATAATCTGCTAGAAGATGTTGTAGGTACTGAGTCGGAAGCTCTTTGGCAAAAAGGTGCAATCATTGATAACCTAGTTTATGAAATCATCAACAGCACAATTCTAAAACCACTCAACTCAAAAGACATCGAAATCAACGAAGAAGATTAGTAGACTTGTTGGCAAATAAAACAGAGATAGCGATTTTACCCGCGAGGGGCGCGGGTAAAATCATTTATCCTCTAATTTACCGACAAGTTTAGTCTTCTTCGTTTTGAATTAGCCTCGCTCCAGCTTGAAAAGAAATATAACTCCAAATCCAAGTAATCAAAATCGAAACTTTGTTCTTAAAGCCGACTTGGTAAAATAAATGGACAAACAACCAACCAAGCCATCCCATAATGCCAGACATTCTGAAATTTCCCATTTCTGCAACAGCATCCATTCTACCGATAGTCGCCATACTGCCTTTATCAAAGTATTGAAATGCTTTTCGCTCTTTCCCCTTGATTTCGTTCATGATAAGATCTGCCACATAACGTCCCTGCTGCATCGCAACAGGAGATACTCCAGGCAGAGGACGCTCTAACCCTTCGCTAAAATTCGCCATGTCTCCAATGCAAAAAATTTCAGGATTACTAGGAAGAGCACAGTATTTGTTTACAATAACTCTACCTGACTTGTCTAACTCTACTCCTAACTTCGCAGTAAACGGATTAGCCGCAACACCAGCAGCCCAGATAATATTATTAGACTTAATAATCTCAGAACCAGTATGAACTCCTTCCTCGTCAATATTAGTCACACGCGTATTTAACCTAACTTCCACTCCTCGTTTGATCAATTCTTTGCGCGCTACTTCAGAAGATTTTTCAGAAAAAGAAGGAAGTAATCTCGGTCCCCCTTCGATAAGAGTAATTTTACTGAGAGATGAATCTATAAAACGAAAATCATTTCGAATAATTTGATGCGACAACTCAGCAATAGCCCCCGAAAGTTCAACTCCAGTCGGACCACCACCAATCACTACATAACTTAAAAGCTCCGCTACTTTGGCTGGATTGGTTTCGAGCTCTGCTCTTTCAAAAGAAACCAAAATATTTTTTCGAACCTTTAGAGCATCACTTAGATTTTTCATACCGGGTGCAAATTTTTTCCAGTGATCGTTTCCGAAGTAACTTGTTCGCGCTCCCATTGCCAAAATCAAATAGTCATATTGAATCGTAGTATGTTCTAGGTGAAGTTTTTTGTGCTCTTTATTTATTTCTGTAAGCTCTGACATGATGATAGAAATATTTTGCAAGTCCGTAGTAATCGAACGAGTGGGAATTGCAATATCAGCAGGACTTAGTACAGAGCTTGCTACCTGATAAAGAAGTGGTTGGAACAAATGGTGATTATTCTTATCTACAACTGTAACTTTAATTCCTTTTTTGTTTCCTAATTTTTTAGCCGCTTGTAAACCAGCAAAACCAGCACCAACGATCACTACATGTTTTTCTTCTGCCATAGGTTACTCCTCGTATTCCTCTACTACTTCCGTTGAAAGATTATGATTTTGTAAAATCCAATCTAAAAATCCCAAAGATGAACGCTCTACAATATCTTGCACATGTTCAAAACCAGCTACACTACCGTAATAAGGATCAGGCACATCCGGTTCTCCTCTTACAGAAGAATCAAATTTTCTAAACTTCATCACTTTTTGTTTTTGTGATTCATCTTTCGCCAAGGAAATAATATTTCGATAATTTGAATTGTCCATCGCCAAAATGTAATCAAATTTTCTAAAATCAGAAACCTCAAATTGACGACAGTGGTGGGTGAGGATAATACCTCTTTCCCGCGCAACTAACCTCGTAGTATCATGTGCCAATTCTCCTACATGATAGTCAGCAGTGCCGGCAGAATCTATTTCAAATAAATCTTCCAGACCTTTTTTTTGGACAAGGTTTTTGAAAGCTCCCTCAGCGGCGGGAGAACGACAAATATTGCCAAGACACACAAATAGAACTTTTATTTTATCACTCAAAAATTTATCCCCGTTTTAAAAATCGACAAATTTATACAGCCAATGCTTCTTTAAAATTTAAGATAGAATTAAATTCTTTTACTTTCTTGTTCAATTCTTCTTCCAAGTCAAAGTCATTTTGCAACCCAAGCCAGAATTGCGGAGTGGTTCCAAAAAATTTTGAAAATCGAATCGCCGTGTCTGCGGTAATACTCCGATTGCCCTTTATGATTTGACTAATGCGAGTTTGTGGAATTCCAGTTTCTTTCGCTAGTCGATAGGCGGTAATTTTTAGGGGCAATAAAAACTCTTCTTCTAAAATTTCGCCTGGATGTATGTTCGGAATTTTTTTCATATAATTCGTCCTATTCTAATGATAATCTACAACTTCAACATGAATCGCATTTTCACTTACCCAATGAAAACAAATTCGCCACTGGTCATTAACTCTTATACTATATTGACCTTTCCTATCGCCTTTCAGAGACTCTAGTTTATTGCCTGGGGGAACTTTCAAATCTTCTAAAACGGCAGCGTTATTAATCATCCTTAACTTTTTTCGAATCTGCCTTTGAATTTCATTCGGTATTTTCTTTGAAAACTCTCCTCTCCATATCTTCTCTGTTTCAGTTGAACCAAAACTTTTAATCACATTAGTATACTATCTTATGGCATTACTAATGTCAAGCGTTATTATTTACTCTATATATCGTTACTCATTTGTTTTAATTTCTGATTTACGAAATGAAAAACCTTACAAAACTGGTAATCACACAAGGAAAAATACTATGTCTATCGTAAAATCAAAAATCAGAACTATCCCAGATTGGCCAAAACCAGGAATTATGTTTAGAGACATCACATCCCTCATACTAGATCCAGAAGGACTCGCACTTACGATAGGCACTTTCGTAGCACGTTATGAGAAACAGGGAATAACAAAAGTAGCCGCTATCGAAGCGAGAGGATTTATCACCGGTGCGGCACTTGCTTTCCAACTTGGAGTTGGGCTCGTACCAATTCGCAAAAAAGGAAAACTTCCAGGAGAAACTCTAAAACAAGAATACGCTCTTGAATATGGAACGGATATTGTAGAAATTCACAAAGACTCTATTGTGCCAGGTGATAAAGTTCTTATCATGGATGATTTAATTGCTACAGGCGGAACGTTAGGTGCGGCAATTCAGCTTATCCGTGCTTTAGGTGGAGAAATTCATGAAGCAGGGGTAATCATTGATTTGCCGGAACTAGGTGGAAGTAAGGCGATCAAAGAAAAATATGGTGTGGATATTTATTCTATCTGCGAATTTGAAGGTCATTGATTTTTTAATTCTGCCAATTCTTTATACGCCTTTAGGTATTTGTTTAGTCGTTTGACATCTTTTTCTTGAACGACTTCCATTCGGCGGATATCCATATTATCCTCGAGATCATTTAACTTCACTGAAACTGCGAGTGGATTTTTTTTCACTCGCTCGATGAATTCTTCATAAGGTTCGTCTTCTGATTTTTTAGTCAAACATTCTAGTGCAGAAAGAATTGTCTCTGAAAATCCTTCCTTTGCCAATTTATCAAATGTCCAATCCGAATCCTCTACTACATCGTGTAAAATCCCAACAATTTTTTCGTTCTCAGTTCTGCCTCTTAGCCCAACTCTCATTACATGTAAAATATAGGGCTGTCCATTTTTATCTGTTTGTTCTTTGTGTGCATTTAGTGCAATTTCAATTGCTTTTTCAATCATAATCTACCTTCTTTAAAATGGATTTAATACGCTTACTCCGCATTCGGAGAAGTCTTTTGTGTTACGGGTAACAAGAATTAGCCCATTTGTAATTGCTGTTGCGGCAATTAACATATCTGCCTGAGTGCGGCTTTTACCTTTTGACTCTTGTTTTGCTCTTAAATTACCCGCAAGTTTTGCAATTTTTTCATCCACACTGAGAACAATAGGCGGTAGAGATAACAAAGCAGACCACCATTTCCACAAATACTTTTTTTGATTTGTAGGAACTCTTTCTATTCCAAATTCAATTTCTTCAATTGTAATCACACTAATGGTAATTTCGTCTAGAGATTCGAAAAATTCTATTACGGAAGAGTTTGGGACTTTTCTGGCAAGTTCAGAAATTACGTTTGTGTCTAAGAGGTATTTGCTCAAGCGACTTTAGTTGAAATCTGGATTGGGGCGCGATTTTCGTTTTGAAGTAGGAAGTTTAGTAGGAAAATGAGATCTGAGATTTTTAGAGAGTTCGAGGAAATCTTTTAGTTTTGTGCGAGGCTGACTATCACTTTCTATCTTTAGAAGTTTTTCGTAGGATTTTTTGCTTAGAATGACTCCAATTTCTTTTCCACGACTCGAAATAAACTGGGGACTAATCTCTGCTCTGTGTAATACCTCAGAAAATCGGGACTTCGCCTGTGCAACATTGAAATAATTATTCATAGTCACCCTCCATAGTCATATAATACCCCCATTATGACTATATAGAAATCTACGTCAAGTAAGTATTTTACCACCAAGTCACGAAACACACTTTCTTCAAATTTTTCTCTTTGACTCAGTGCCTCGGTGGCAACAAAAATAGGTCTAGACAATTGAATTTAGGCTACTAGCATTGAATTTAGTATGAATTATAATCCAGAAGAATTAGTCCAAGGAATTTTGGAAGGGAACAGGCGTGCTCTTGCAAAATCAATCACCCTCGTAGAAAGTAGCCGTGCACAAGATGCAAAACTCGCCGATGAAATTCTTTCTGGAATTTCTAAAAAACAAACCTCCTCAATTCGAATTGGAATTAGCGGAGTTCCAGGTGCAGGAAAGTCTACTTTCATTGAAGCGTTCGGAATGTATGTAATTTCGCAAGGCAAAAAAGTTGCCGTCCTAGCAGTCGATCCAACTTCTCCAATCACAGGTGGAAGTATTCTAGGGGATAAGACTCGTATGCCTGAATTAACACAGAGTATGAATGCATTTATCCGCCCTTCTCCTACGAGTGGAAATCTTGGTGGTGTAACTCGTAAAACAAAAGATACAATTCTACTCTGTGAAGCGGCGGGTTATGAAGTCATCATCGTAGAGACAGTTGGTGTCGGACAATCAGAAGTGGCCGTTGCCGACATGACTGATATATTTTTGCTACTATTACTTGCCGGTGCTGGTGACGAATTGCAAGGAATCAAAAAAGGCATTATGGAAATGGCGGATCTGATTTTAATCAATAAAGCAGATGGAACAAATAAAATCAACGCCGAAAATGCACGACATGAATTTGAAAATGCACTGCGACTTTTTAAACCAAAATACAAATATTGGACAACACCAGTTCTAACGATTAGCTCTCTTTTGAAAATTGGTATATCTGACGTATGGACAAAAATTCAAAACTTTGTATCTGCATCTGACGGACAAATTACCGTTAACCGCAAAACACAATATGACAAATGGCTCTGGTCCTATTTACAAAATAAAATCTATTACGAAATACAACATTTAAAAGAAAACAATCCTCTTATTTCAAAATTACAAGATGACGTAAAAGAAAATCGCATTTCTATTCGAACCGCAGTTGAGTCTATACTACAAGAGTATAAAAAATCATAAAGGAAAAATCAATCTAATGCTAAAGACAAACTTCGATATACTCTGGATGATTATCTGCTCTGGTCTTGTATTTTTTATGCAAGCAGGATTTCTCTGTTTAGAATCTGGTCTTACTAGAACCAAAAATTCAATCAACGTGGCAATTAAAAATATTACAGATTTTGGAATTGCTACATTGGTCTTTTACTCGATAGGATTTGGACTTATGTATGGTTCAAGCAACGGAGGTTGGATTGGCAAGGATAACTTCCTCCCTACTTTTTCGATTGAACATCCCGAAACTCCCGTGTTCTTTTTGTTTCAACTTATGTTTTGTGGAACTGCGGCGACTATCGTATCTGGTGCAGTTGCTGAAAGAATGAAATTTGGCGCCTATTTAATAGTAACCGCAGTTATTTCTTCTACGATTTATCCAATCTTCGGACATTGGGCTTGGGGGAAAAATCTAGGAGATTGGACAAGTATCACAGGCTGGCTTGGGAAAATGGGTTTTGTTGATTTTGCTGGTTCGACTGTCGTTCATAGCATAGGTGGCTGGGTAGGACTAGTTGCAATGACGCTCATCGGTAGTCGCTCTGGTAAATACGGCAGTGACGGATCTGTCCGAAATATAACAGGTCATAATCTTCCGATCGCCATGCTTGGCACACTGATTCTGTGGTTTGGTTGGATTGGATTTAATGGTGGAAGTACACTTGCCTTCTCAGCGAAAATTCCTAGCATAATCGCCAACACAATGTTAGCCGCAGCAGGCGGAATGGCATCTGCTCTGATCTATGGCTGGATCAGACTCAAATATGCAGAGGCAACTCTTCCCTTAAATGGAGCACTCGCTGGTTTAGTTTCCATTACTGCTTCTTGTCATGCAGTGACTCCCTTTGAATCAATGGTCATTGGTTCTATTTCGGGAATTTTAATGTTTGAAACTCGACTTCTTCTGGACAAACTAAAGCTCGACGATGCCGTGGGGGCAATACCCGTTCACCTCGCAGGCGGGATTTGGGGAACTTTGGCGGTAGGAATTTTCGGAAATTTAGACACCCTATCTACTGGACTAAGTAGAATGCAACAAATCCAAGTGCAAGCGATAGGCGCTATATCTTGCGCAGGACTTGCGTTTGGATTAAGTTTTATTTTACTTGGAACTATCAATCGTTTTTATAAACTTCGAGTTTCAGAAACCAACGAACAACAAGGATTAAACTACGCAGAACATAGAGCAACCACCGAACTAACAGATCTATTTTTAGAAATGGAATACCAAAAACGAACAGGTGACTTGAGTAAAAACGTATCCATTGAACCTTTTACAGAAGTAGGTCAAATCGCAGAACGATACAACTTAGTATTAGAAAAAATTAGAACGAACATAAAAGAAAAAGAAGACTTAACAAACCAATTAGAACTAAACCTCAACGTAATTCAAAGCGATCTTTCGACTGCCAGAAAAATTCAATCTAGCATTCTCTCGCAAGCAGATAAAACGATAGGAGAATTAGAGATTACAGTTCGTTATCTCCCACTTACAGAAGTAGGAGGAGATTTTTTTGACATAACCGAACTTCGACCTGGTTTGGTAAGAGTTTTTCTTGCTGATGCTACGGGTCATGGAGTGCAAGCAGCGTTAATCACAATGGCGATCAAAACTCTATACGAATCTTTAAAAAGAGGTCTCTACAGTGTTCACGAATTATTGTATTATTTGAACAATGAATTTTTACACTCCTTCCAAAATTTGAATCAATTCTTTACTTGTATCATAGTAGATATTGATACAAATAAAAACAAAATTCGCTACTCTTCAGCAGGTCACCCACCACAATTTTTAATTCGTGGAAACAAAATTACTAAGTTAGAAAAAACAGGAAGGCTTGTCGGAGCTATTTCTAAAACTCAGTATACTTCCAAAGAAGAAGAATTCGATTCCGATAGCGGTTTACTCTTATTTACCGATGGATTAACAGAAGAGTGGAACATGGAAAAAGATGAATTTGGAGAAGAAAGAGTGGAAGAGTTAATCCAAAATTCGGGTAATATCCCAATCGGAAAGTATGTAGACGAAATTTTGAAAGCGCAAAAGAGGTTTATGGGAAGTATCCCCGCTCAGGATGATATTTCTGTGATCGGAATTCATCGAAAGTTAGTTTAAGGTGATTGGATTGTAAGAAAGCTATCCTTAATCAAATTCACGATAAACTATTTCTTCTTTTTCTTTGCCGTAGTTTTCTTGGTAACTGATTTGGTGGTAGTTTTTTTCTTACTTACTGGTTTCTTCTTTTTAGAAATTGTCGTTTTCTTTTTTGCATTTACTTTTGATTTAGATTTAATGGATTTGTATTTTGCTAAATAAGACTTTTTAGGTTTAGCTGCTTTAGCAACTTCGATGGATTTATTCACCCACTTGGGCAAATCTTCGTTAGACTCTAACACATCTTCCGGCAAACGCCAATAGGACATGGAGATTGGTTTTCCATTTTTTGCTTCATACAAAAAAGGTTTCATTCCTGCTTGGATATAATCTTTGATATTAGGCTCACCTACTTTGAGATACAAAACACCATCGGCAACAAGTCCAAACATGATGTCACCTTGGTAAATACCATAACCACCGAACATTGCTTTAGCTATAACGTTTCCGGCAACAGACAATCGCTCTAATACAAACTCTAAATAGGAATCCATGGTTTACTCCATTCTTTACTATGTCGTAAGTCCAAATTGAATAAGGAAAATGAAAAATGTAAATCAATATTTTGGCGAGTTATACTTTTTTAACATGAATTCGATGTAAGAGTTTTTTCACCATGCGCGAAGGGTGAGGGACACAAATTTTAAAACAGTATCGTATCTTTTATCGGTGTTCTCGGTGTTCATCGGTGGTAATCTTTAATTTTACTACTCCGTCCCCAAATTGAGCTTTTTTATTCTCGCTTGTTTCAAAATGTCTAAGATTTTTAAAAAAGACTCATAAGGCACTTTGTTTTCAACATTTACACTAACGGTTTGGTTAGAAAGTTTCCCTTCTTTGGCGAGCTCGGAAAGTTTATCTATGGAAATTTCTAATTGATCCAAATAGATTTTATCGTTTGCTTTGATAGAAATTTGAGTATCAGGAGAAAGCTCGGACGTTCCATTCTGGCTTTTAGGAAGATCGATTTCTAGTTGTTTGAAATTTTTTGCAAAACTCACACTCATCATCACAAAAATTAAGAGTATGAAGATAATATCCATTAGACTCGACATATCAATGGCGGAGTCCCCCACTTTTCGCCTAGAGATCTTTTTGGAATAACGCATTAACTTCTAAATAAATAAGCGTAGGCTTTTTCTTCTATGATTTCTAATAAATGTTTTAGGATATAAAACGAAATCATAGAAGGAATTGCGATCATAAGTCCAGCAATGGTTGTCAAAAGTGCCACTCCAATTCCGTCGGCAAAAACTTCGGCAGATGCAGAGCCACTCACTTTCATATTTTGAAAAGAAATATAAATTCCAATTACTGTTCCTAAAAGACCGGATAATGTAGATATGCCGGAAAGATTACTTAACCAAAAAATCCTTCGTTCGTAAAGCCCGAGGCTATCATCGAATTTAATCCAAAATTTCCTTTTGTGAGAATGGGATTTAGAAGTTTCGTACAATGATTTCATCAAACCAGTAGAAGGGGAAATGTCTTTTTGAATTTGGCGTAAATCTTTTAGATAAAGAAAAAAAGTAGAAGAAAGATGAAGAACTAAAGTAGTATTTATAAATGCAATAAGTGCTAGCGGATACATCAAAAATCCACCAGACTGAAAAGAAGAAAAAATCACAAACGAAAACTCACTGAAATTCCATTTTTTTGGCGGAGAGTTCGTTTATTTTTTGGAAAAGTAGATCGTTGGTGTTGGCAAGTCTTGCTGCCATGATGTTTACCATTTTAGCGGCAAACAGTGGATTATCCGAAAGAAATTTTTCTAACTGTGCTCGGCTCTCAATCACTGCCAACCGGACATCTTTGATCACCCGCGCACAGGCACTTCTGGGTTTATCGCGAAAAAGTGCCATCTCTCCAAAAAAATCCCCTTGGTTCATCGAAGCAAGGTGAGTTTCTTGTTTGTTCAAGATTACATAAATCTCTACAGTGCCTTCTAGGACGATGTACATAGATTTACCAAAGTCCCCTTCTTTAAAGATTGTTTTACCGGCTTTTAAACTAACAATCGATGCCATCTAAGTTCCTCAATTCGGAAAAACGAATTAAACTGTACAAAAAATTCTTGAACATAATAGATTATAACAATAGGCTTTACAAATCCTAATATTTAACAACTTCCTATATAAGCATGATACAAACAACTAATTTATATATCGAACTTTTTGGTCTGGTTCTTCTCTTCTTACTTACGATAAGTTTTACTGGTTTCAGAAATTTATTTACTTTTTCACAAAAAGAAATTCCCAAAAAGGGCGAACGCAGTCAAGTCGTCGATTTTGTTAGAGGAATTGCAATGTGTGCAATTGTAGTGATTCATGTGGATTCCTACTTTGCATTCTTTCACCCGAAAGACCCTGAATTAGTTCTATCCAAGTGGTTGGCGAATTTCGCTAGATTCTGCGTTCCTGCCTTCATCTTGTCCTCTGGATTTTTTCTATCTTGGAAAGGTGCTTCTGCCTTTTGGATGTCAAAATATAAGAACGTTATCATTCCCTACGTGGTAATTGCAGTCATAGGATATTTCACAAAGTATCCACCCGAAAATTTTCTAACAGACATAATTCCAAAACTTCTACTTGGGCAAGTATTTCAACCCTACTACTATATCCCACTTCTCTTTGGATTTTATTTTATCTATGTTTTCTTTTTCCGTAACATAGAGAATTGGAGTGCTGGAAAATTCTATGCCGTTCTCGTGACAGCCCTTCTTATCAACTTCTGGTCGAATCATTTTTATCCAAAATCCATACCATACTTAGGAAGTTTGGAAGCTATTAGCATTACAAATTATATATTCTTCTTCGTGTTAGGCTTTAGTGCCAAAAGAATTCTAACCAACAAGGAAATTTTTCTATCCAATTTAAAAACAAACAAATTCTTTTTTCCAGTGTTATTACTTTCGATTTTATCTTACCTAGGAGTCGTCACGTATTTCACTGTTACAATGAACTTGGAAATTTCCAATCACTTCCTTTTTTACCCTGTAGCCTGTTTTGTGGTGCTTACCTTTTTGGGAATTAACTTGGAGTCTACAAATTCCAAAATGCTAAAATCTATTTACTCAGGATTTGCTTATATTGGAGAGAATAGTCTGGCTTTATTCCTAATCCATCCTATGATCATCCACTTGATGCATATGATCGACCCTTATTACTTTGGAGGATTTTACTTTGGCTGGGTTGTCACTCTTATCCTCAATATAACTCTTCCACTTCTAATTTGGAAAATAACTTCGAAAAAATTACCACCGATGAACACAGATAAACACCGATAGAAGATTAGATATTTTAAAGCCCATTTTATTAAAAAGTTTATTTTGAGCCGAACACAGTTTGTTCGGAGACTCGCAGAGTTTTAGAATTGCCTTTTGTCTCTATGTTACGAATTAAGATGGGTTCTTAGTTTCCTTAATCTTTTCTCGGCAAAATCTTTCTTTAGCAATGGAAGTTTCAATTTGTTTATAAATATCGTCGAAGTACACTTTCTCTTGTTTCGTAGGATATTCCGATTTCCGTAAATCGCTCAATTTGGGATTAAAGCAATATACATAACAATAATTTCCATCAATAATTTCATCATTATAACCTTCTAAATTAGCATTCTTTATTCGCAAAGGACAACGATAGAGAAGATGGGTTCTAAAGTAACACATACATCCAGCATGTAAATAAACAGTATTTTTTTGATTTATATATGCACTAGCAATCGTTCCACACTTACAAGTTACATTTCCTGCTTTTATCTCTGCGAGGGGAAATAAAAAGCTATATTTTTTTTCTACTAATAGATCTCTATCTAGCCTAAATGGATACTCTCTATCATCAGGAGGCAAAGCATCGTCACTTTCCATATATTCTCTTTCTACATCCTCAAGAGTAGGCGTAGGCGGTTTCTTTTCGCAGGTAGTAAATAAGAAACTCAATATTACAATGACAGATAAAAAAGATTTCATCTATCTTTTCCCTTCTATTACTCCATAAATATTTCCAAGGTATGGATAAAAATCGAATGCTTTATCATCAAACTCTGATTGGGTTATAATGTTGGATTTTTTTAAAACAGTTTTTTCTTTTTTATTTTCTCCAATTGGATCATCACATTTATAAAGACCCTCTTTGATTTTTCCAACTATATTAAATTCATGTGGCGATTTAGACACTATTGCATCACTAGCCGTTCCTCCTTGCGTCATATAAGTGTAGCCCAATGGCAGTAGCATATCAATATCATTGAATCTAAAGATTCTTACTTGTAATTTCTTTCTGTTTGCCCCTGTAAGCTTTGCCCAGTCTGATTCTAACTTTGCGACTTCAATCATCTTTTGTGTATGCTTTAAAACTTCAATGTATCCACTTGCAAATTTTGCATTGTTGATTCCTGCTTTTCTCAATATCCTTTCTGCTTCAAATATATTTAGATCTGGTCTGAGTAAACCTGCTGATTTTAATAAATTAATTTTGGAAGCTTCTTTGCAATTCAATTGGTTACAGAAATAATAATCTCGAATTTTATCAATTTGTGTCTTGTCAAGATTTTCCGTTATTTGTTTTTGTTTTAAGTATTTCTCTAGCGTTACAAAATTTGAAAATGACCTGTCTTCATTGTAACTATAAAATGTAGCATTCCGAATCCAAAAAGGATTCTTACCTTCTGTAAATTCTGCATCAGAGGCAAATGCTTGTTGCCTGTTCTCGTAGTTGAAAGTTATTCCACCAAACCTGTTTTCCGCTTTTGCATTTCCACCTTTTACTCTATATTCTTCATAGCATTGCGGAATTGCATCTCTTAATAATTCTTGAATTCCAATCAGATTTAACTTGTTTTGCAATGTTTGTTTATTAAAGAAAGATTTTTCCATAAGAAATTTAAAATCTTCCATTCCATTCAAACGTATGAATTCTATTTTCTTTCTTAGTTTTATGGTTGTGTCATATTTTTGAATATAGAAAATAAGTCCGTTGCCATTTCTTTCAATAGAAGAACTATCATTAAAAAGCACCTTATATTTCTTACCCGCTGCTAAATCTCGTAAGTCTTTTTCAATTTGTAGGCTACTTAGGTTTAAAATTTTTGGCGTGTTGTTTGGTTGAGAAAGTACAGTATCACTTTTTTTATCATTCCATACTAAAATAGGTTTTGGAATTTTATTTTCAAGAACAGTATTCAGTAGAAAGTCATTGGCAGCATTAATGGATAATCCTACTTGAAGGTCTTTTTTTAGATCATTATCTTTCACGAATGAATTAATCAGAATCAAATCCAGAGGGAGTGTGATCGGTTTGTATTTGTCGTCAATATCCGCTATTTTAAAAATTACATCTTTTGTGAACTTCATAGCTAAAGTTCCAAGAATTGCACTAGCGAATGCGTTGTTATTATTAGATTTTCGGTTCATTTAGTTTTCCTTATGGTATATAGTTTTGTAAAATGCGAAGAAATATGTCCTATAAAAACAAACTGTCAATAACTTTTCAGAACTACAGAAAACAATCTAACTCGTGTATATTAAAGAATTATCGTATCTTCTATCGGCGCTCTCGGTGCCCTTCGCTCAATGCTGTACANNTTAAGGATTTTTTTAACACAAAGGACACAAGGGTTTTCACAAAGCACACAAAGTTTATGAGTTTCTTTGTGATCTTTGTGGTTTATCTTTTTCTTCTTAACTTGACAGGATTGCCCATCGCTGGTAATCTTAGCGGTCACCTTAACTAAACCGCATCGAAGAGTTTATGCTTGCAAAATATACTGTTTTTAAACACATAGATAGATATTGTTATCAGTAAGTTCTCTTAAAAATTAAATATGAATCAACTTCTAAAAAATTTCATTCCTCTTGGTGATACGGGTAGTATTTGCTATTTCCAAGACATACTTAAAGACTTTGATTCAAGCAACATCCAATTAATCCAATCTAGACTAAAAGAACTACAATCCCAAAAAATCCAAAAGTTAATTCTACTACGTTCTTGGACAAAAAAAATCGACTTTGATGCAATTACCGAGATCCTAGAATCTAGCAAATTCCAATTTTCGATTTATACTCCCAATTCTCCTTTCCAAGAGCAAGTAGAGCTTTTTGAAACAATTGTAGACTCCCATAAAGAGGAAAATATTTGTATTTTGTATCATGGTGTTTCCCCTTCTCTAATTGAACTAATTACTAAACTTGTATTATATGTAGATTCCAAAACTCCTATTGAAGAAATTTATTCTTATATCACAGAAGAAACGCCCGACATAATTACACTTGGTGAATTTAAAAACTATATAGAATTTTTAGAAAATGATCCTTATTTAATCACAAAACCAGATAGATCCGAATTTAGAAAACTTTCTTCTACCAATGGCAAACAATCAGAATTAGCTCCTCAAATTGTACCAGGGACTAATACAGAGTTTACGCTCAATCTAAATTCATTACAAAAAACTATCCCTGACAACGAACCTTTGCTTACAGAAACTGAGGCAATTCAGTTTAACTTAAACTCTTTAGTGGAATCCGATTTTGAAAAAGAAGAATCACCAGAAGAACACAACCAAAAGTTAAGAGAAACAGCACAGCACAAAATAGAAGATAGCCTCTCTCTAGATGTGGATTTATCGGAAGAAATTGAGTATATCAATTCTTTAGAAAATCTATCAACTCCTACGATGGACAAAATTTCTATTACAAATATAGATACAGTTCCTTTGGATGACCCACCGCCAATTTCACATCAACCTACAATTGATTATAAGACAAAAGAATACATTGACTTTGACGCAATCATAGAAGATGAACTTGAACAAGGAATGTTAACCGGCGAAATCAGTGAAAACTTTTTGGAAAACGATTCAGTTGATTTTCCTGATTCTATTGATTTAGAAACGATCATTCCTGATGACAAGGACAATTCATTTTCGTTTGATGAAGAAATACACCGTCAGAATTCTGCCATTAACTTAGACATAGTAGAAACGCAGGCAAATATTGATTTGTCGTTCCCTTCTCCAATTGATCACATGGATGATTTGTTAGAAGAAAAAATGGAAATGGAACACGAAAAAGACGAAAGCCTAGAAGATCCAATTGATCCGAGCCAAACTTTTATGGTTAGAAGAATCAACGATGTAATCAAAAAAGAAGTTTTAAACGAAGACTCCAAAAGTAAAATTCCTGTATCTGATTTAACAAAAGTAGAAACAGAAAGCACAGAGGCTATCAAGTTAAATACAAATCCTACTGCTCCAAAAATTTCTAATCCCAAAATAACTAGTCCAAAATTTAACCCAATTACTTTAGATGATTAAAATTTTTTAGTTGATTTTGAGTGGCTTTTGATAAGACGTTTGAATCATACATGAACCCGAAAATACTAGTTAAACTATTCACACCACCGCAGATCCTTGTAAATTATATAAAGGAAAGCATGGCGATTGCTCACAAGAATTTTTGGGTAACTATTAGCGCGAGTCTTATCTTCACTCTGCTTCTTTCTACTACTTACTTTTCAATGATATTTTTAGTTTTTGCAATCGCATACGAAAGAGAAACTCAGAATATGTTACTTGGGTATTTATCTCTTCCTATTGTGTCTTATTTTGTGTGTGGGTTTATTCGGTTTTACCTCAGAGTTGTGCGCGGGCTTTCTGTGAATTTTAAAATTTTGTTTGCGGGTCACAGACGTTACTTTCAGATTTTGATTTTGCTTGCCGCCTACTACACTGTTTATATTTTACTTTTCAAAATTGCATTTTTTATTCAAGATTATGATAAAATTATGCAGATTCGAATTATACTCGGTCTTGTTTTATTTTTTTGGACAATTGCAAGACTTATCTTTGCACCTTTTTTTGTGATCGATGCAGATTATAATGCACGAGAAGCAATGAAAGCTTCTTTTCTAATGACGAGCGGAAAAACTTTTAAAACATTTAGTTTACTTACAGTTTCCATTTTATTTATAGTTGGTGGACTTGTTTTTAATATTGCATTGTCCTTTGTAATTTATGAAGTACTATTTGTATTACAATCCTACTCAATTTACCAAATTGGAATTCCTATCATCATCATAGGTTCTTCTTATCCTTTCACTCTCATCATCATAGCATTTGTTGTAAGTTACGATATAAATCTCAAAAATAAATATTCACGGCGCAAACACTTGATTACCCAGGCTGCTGTAATTGTAAAAAGAAAATTAGAAGATACACATATATTTGAAACTGTAAAATAAAAACACAGAGAGTGTGAATGAATTCGAGTATAGTTCCATTAGCAATATTCTTGAAATTATGAGTCAAATAACTTTCTAAACTCAACATGAATTAGAATTGTTGAACAAACTCAATTTGTAAATGAATATTAACTATTTTTTTATTGCTTTTTATTTTACATTCATTTATTCTTAAGCACAAAAGGTAGCTATCGCAATGCGTATTTTCATTAGAAATTTTTCCCATTTTTTCATTAAATTCATTCTCATACTAATATTATCCCAACTATCTACAGCAACGCTCTTCGCGGAGGCAAATGAAAAGTTAACTCTTCCTCTAGATTTATCAAAATTAAATTGGTATGTTAAACAAGGATTTAACCCGAATGATACACAATCAGATTCTTTCGATAAAACGAATTACCAAAAAGTTATAAATTTCCCAATCATACTTAATTCTATATTTAAAATTCCAATTTCTTTTGGAAAAGTAAATGAATTTACATTGCAATGCGACTTTGAGCTTAACTTAGAAAGAATTGATAAAGGAAAAGAACTTGCTTTTTTATTTTCAGGAATTGGAGAAACTTGGGAAATTTACTTGAATGGAGAAAATATCAAAGATGAATTTGATTTTGAGAATAACGAAATTAAAAAATACAAAACAGTCAGAAATACGATCATAACTATTCCATACCAACTTATAAAAGAAAAAAATATACTCACGATTCATACTGCCGGATTCTCTCCAGTGTCTTTTTTAGCACCAAATTCTCTTTCTGGATTACGATTTAAAGATGGCTATATTTTAGACTACGAGAAGCGGCTACAGGAAAGTATCCAACAAACATCCCTACTACTTTTTAACGCAGTTTATGTTTTCTTTGGTTTATATCACCTATTTTTCTTTATTCGCTGGACAGAAAAAAAATATAATCTTTATTTCAGTATCTTTTCGATTTCGATTTCGATATATTTTTTATCTTTTTCTAATATTGCATTTGAAAAATTTGAAGACACTCGTTCCCTTTTATTCTTTGCTTATTCCTCTCAACCAATTGCAGTTCTATCTTTTATACTTTTTTTATATGATTATTTTTATCCAGCACGTAAGTTTTCTCATTTTGTAAAATATTCAATCATATCAAATTTATTTATAGTTCTAAGTTTTATTATTTTAAAAATTAACTTTTTTCACTCTATTCTATATTTATGGTATATCCTCGTTATCCCACAAATTCTATATATGTTTTATTTTATCATAAACGTAACCAAAAGAGGACTAAAAGATTCTATACCAATGGCATCTAGCATATTAGTAATTCTTTTAGTTGTTGTGTGGGAAATTATTGATACGGTAGTTTTTCAAACAGGTATTCGATTTTTGCAATTTGCTTATTTCGGATTCATTTTATCAATGGTCATTATTTTAGCAAATCGATTCATCGAAATCAATTGGGAAACAAGAAGACTCAATATAGAACTAACGCACCAAAGAGACTCGTTCTCTAAATTCGTACCAACTCAATTTTTAGATTTACTTGGAAAAAATTCAGCCAAGGACATTTCTCTAGGAGAATGCAAACTCCAAGAGATGACAATTTTATTTGCGGATATTCGTGATTTTACTTCACTTTCTGAATCTATGAGTCCAGAGGAAAATTTTAAATTTATAAACTCCTACTTAAAAAGAATGAGTCCAGTTATAGAAAGAAATAATGGCTTTATCGACAAATTTATTGGCGATGCAATAATGGCAATCTTTCATTTACCCGAAGACGGTTTAAAAACTGCCATTGAGATGAATAAAGAATTAGAACTTTTAAACAAAGGAAGAAATTTGGCAGGGTATCGCCCTCTTAGAATTGGAATAGGCTTAAATACTGGAATGTTAATGATGGGAACAATTGGACATGAGGACAGACTTAGCACTACTGTAATAGGGGATACCGTTAATTTGACGGCACGACTAGAATCGTTGACTAAGGATTATTTTACACCAATTCTTGTTTCTGAGTTTACAGTATCAAAATTAAAGGAAGAAAATAAAACCTATCTTAGAGAAATAGATAAAGTAATTGTAAAAGGAAAAACAAATTCGGTTAAAATTTATGAATGCTTTCAGACCGACCCCGAATCTTTAAAAGAACAAAAAAGTAAATCCAAAAAGTTATTTTTAGAAGCAATAAATCTTTTAGAATCAGAAGATTATCCAGCAGCAATGGAAAAATTATTAATTCTAAAGTCAGTATTACCAGACGATTTAATTCTTAGTTTTCATATTATGAAATGTAATGAATTAATAAAGGAAAGTAAAATGGAAATACGAAAAGTTTCTTAATTTTTTTTAGTAATTTTAAAATTAGAAAAGTAAAAGTTAAATTACTTTACAAACTATTACTTTTCTAATTTTCTAAAAAATATGAAACCACAACTTACTCTCGCCTACTCTCCTTGTCCAAATGATACATTTTTATTTTACCATCTGATTCACGAAAATATTTCCGAAAATTTTTCAGTAAAAGAAGAACTACACGATGTAGAAAAACTAAATATTTATTCTGAGCAAAAAAAATTTGATGTAACAAAACTTTCTTTCTTTGCTTATTTCCATGTGATGGACGGTTACACTTTATTAAACTCTGGCTCTGCACTAGGAAGAGGCTGCGGTCCATTACTTGTAAAGAAAAAAGGCAAAAATCTAAAGAAAATTAAAGGTGAAAAAATTCTTGTCCCAGGATTAAAAACAACGGCTAACTTACTGTTAAACGTTTATTTAGACAAGAACTTTCAGCCAGAACCAATAAGGTATGATTTAATCATGGACAAAATTCTTCTTGAAGAGTTTGACCTAGGTGTAATTATCCACGAAGAAAGATTTACTTACGAAGAACGAGGATTGGAAAAAGTAATAGATCTGGGTGACTACTGGGAAAGTTTAACCGGGAAAGCAATACCTTTGGGGGCAATCGCAATTAAACGCTCTATAGATAATGGATTACAGAAAGAATTCGATTTATCTCTAAAAAAAAGTTTATACCTCGCTTACCAATTTCCAGAAAAAACTAGAAAATATATATTAGAGAATTCACAAGTTAAAGATGAAGAAGTGGTAAAAAGTCATATAGACTTATATGTGAATGATTTCACCAAAGACTTGGGACAAGAAGGTAAAGAAGCAGTATCCGCTCTATGGGAAAAAGCAAAAAGCCTAGGACTAGTCAAAGAAAATAAAAATAAAATGTTTATCGAATAATGTTGTTACCTGTGTTACTACGTAATCTTTCGTAATTTTTTGAGGCGAATATCAAATTTAGATTTCTATTTTGCACAAAGAACTAAAAACAGAAAATTATGAAAATTTTCTATACCCCTACTTTTGAAAATAAATGCAATAATTTAAACGAAGTTCAACATAGCTCAACACTACTCATTCCGAAAGATTTAATAGTTTTTTGGCATACAAAAACTGATGGTGGCGAAGACAGTCGAAGGAATTATCTACATTTGCTACTAAAGAAATATCGTTACTTAGTATACAACGGGCTTCTGGACAAAAGTGAAGAATTGATGACTAAATACCAAGAAACCGGTCAAGGTCTCCAGAAAGTAGCAATTCGCCCTTATCCAGAAGACTGGGCTGAATTAAAACAATTGAAAGCTTTTTTTAACAAAAGCATTTGTCTAATTACCGTATTCCTTATAATGCTTGATTTTCTAGGTATAGCTGAAGCCCTCCCTGAAAAGTTAGCCAGCTTTGGAGTTCCGACACCATCACATTTTCGGTTATACACAAAAGCCACTTTTTCAAAAAAGAACTCACTTTATGAAAGGGAAATGCAATATAGGCGGGATATGTATTATAAAAAAGTTTAGGTAAGAACAAACAAATACCAAAAAAGGTAACTAAGAAAGAGAATAAAGTCCTAACATTAACAGAAAAGTATGTCAAATTGAAGCGTTAGCGATCAAGGCGTTTTCAATAAATCGCCTACTTAAATAAATTGAAACTTCTATAAAAAAATTCAGCGATTTATTGAAAGTAGCCGCGAGCGCGGCGGCGCGTTCTACATTTAGAGACGCACTTCCTCAGTTTGAAACAGGACTACTGCGATAATTTCGCCGCAACGCCCATATTTTAAATTAAATTTTTACCAATCCGAATCACCACCAAAATCGGAACCACCAGAATCACCCCAACCAGAATCGGAAGAATCGCTAGAATAATCAGTATCTGATTGTGACCAAGATTCGCCATTCCCACGAAAAGAGTCGCTGCTAGAATGATCGTTTCCATAGAGTCCACTATCATGCCCTGTAAACTTGTCGTAGAGCCAACTTCCAGCAGCCGCACCTAACATACCTGTAAGAAATGTTCCCATAAAGCCGGGACCTGAATTCCCATAACCGCCAGCCCCATACGGCTGATTCATATTACCCGCCCCTCCTCGATTAGATGCCATGAGAGAAGTAATAACTTTAAATGCGATAAACGCAAGCACTGCAAAAATAATAATTGTCATCCAGGGTATTCCTCCTGTGGATTGATTTGACCGAATAGGAAATTCGCTTTTTTGAGGGTAATTATGATTAGACGTGTTTTTATTTGCAACCGCCGCATCCATTACTCCTGCAAAATAATCAACAGAAGAATTAAGTCCAGCGTCAAAGTTTTTAACTTTAAATTCCTCTGTGATTTTTGACCTAAGAGTGTCTCTCTCAAAGTCTCCAAATACTTGTTTTGTTTTATTGCCGATTTCTATTTTAAGTTTTCTGTCTTTTTTGGAAATCAGCACATACACACCATTTACCTTACGTGCTTTTGCCTTTTCTATTGCAAGAGCATTTGCATCCGCTTGCCCTACCTCTTCGATTGTTTCTATCACTAATTCTTTTCCAGACTTGCGTTTGACTTCTTCTAGTCGCTGATTTGCCTCTGTCAACGCTGATGAAGAAAACATTCCAGCTGTATCGACTACTTCGGCATTAGCCGCTACACTCAGAAATAAAGTTGCAAAACAGATTGTTAGTAAATTTTTCATAAATATAAAATCTCCTATACTATTAGTTAGACTACTTATCTAACTTAGTGATACTTTCCTTGTTTAGAGTTCTCTTGTCAAATCGGATTAAATATTTTTCCGTTTTAACTTGGTCATTCTCTTGTCTAAGTAAAATTTTTCCCGAAACCAAAATTGATTTGTCTTCTAGATTTGCGTTGCATTCGAAAGAGTGAGATAAACCTCCGATTTGAGTTTTATTTTGTTCACGTAATAGTTCAAAACACCTACTCTTCATATCAATTCCATCAAACTTTTTGTAAGAAGGAAAATCAGCTTCTAACTTAAAACGATCTACTTTAAAAAACTCTTCTAAAAAAGTTCCTTCTCGAAAAATCTGAATTACTGGATAACCAAAATAAATAAAATTTTCCGATTCAAAAAGAATTTCCCAGTTTGCGCCCTGCACTTTTTTGATTCTATTCTTCATTCTTTTTCCAAAGAAATCTTCTACCGTAGTTTCTTTCGCTTTATCTAGATATTCCCCTCTTCTAACATCAGCACTTTTCATACTACATTGGAAGAGGAGAAATAAAATGAATGTAAGAATTACTTTACAACTCATTTCTTTTGGAATAAATAATGAGAGACTAACCACTCTTTGCCCCCGTTATAAGCAAAAAGTTCCGCACAAGCAAGAAAAAATATTCTCCAATAAGACCACCACTTCGTTAGGTTTTCTCTTCCGTAAGTTTTTTCTAGTATAGGCAAAATTTCTTTTTTATGTTTGTCCATATTTTCTAGCCAAGCTTCACTTGTTTTGCCGTAGTGAGTTCCATTTACAACCCAGTGATTACGAATGGTTAGATTATCCTGAAAATATAAAAACAAATTATGAGAAGGCATCATTCCACCCGTAAAAAAATACTTTGCCATCCAATCTGTCTCATCTTTCACTTCAAACGGGTAAGCATATTCTTTATGTGTAAATATATGTATAAAAAATAATCCATTCGGTTTTAAAAATCCAGAAAGTTTTGCAAATAACTTTTGGTAATTCTTCATATGCTCTAACATTTCTACAGAAATAATCCGATCAAATTTTTCATTGATTTGAAAATCATTCATATCTTGGGTAATCACTGTTAGGTTCTTAAATCCTTTCTCTTTTGCAACTGAGTCTATATATTCCTTTTGCGTTTTAGAATTTGAAACTGCTGTAATTTTACAATTTGGAAATTTCTCAGCAACGTAAAGCGAAACAGAACCCCAGCCACAGCCTAAATCTAATAACGATTGTCCATCTTTTAATTGGGATCTTTCACAAGAAAGCTTTAACATACTCTCCTCTGATTCGTCTAACGTCTTTGCATCTAAAGGCCAGTATCCGCCACTATACTTCATTCTTTTGCCAAGCACATACTTATAAAATTCTGTAGGAATCTCATAATGCTGTTCGTTTGCATCTGCTGTATTAACCGCAATCGGACTTGTTTTTAACTTTTCAATATATTCTATTAAATGTTTTTGTTGTTCTTCTTTTGTTCCCTTATTTTCATCCGCCAGTCTTTCTCGTAACAATTTTCTAATTCCAATACGAATTAAAAAATCTGGAATTACATCTTTTTCTAGTAAATTAAATATCACAGTTTACTCCTTCTCCTATTAGAGTCTTTAAAAAGTACGATTGAATATAGACTCAAAAAATTCTATTCATTTTCGAGAATGTTTTACTTGGAATACAAAAAGGTACATCTCCATAAAATTGTGTTTTACCAGACTCATTTAATTCTTCCACTTGCAAATAGTAAGAATCTTTTGGCTTTTCTATCTGAATCGAATTTTGAATCTCCTTAGTAACTGTAATTTCAAACTCGCGAATAGATTGCCTATTTTTATCTAAAAAAGTCCATTTTTGTTTTAGTGTTTGTTTGGATGTAGAGTTGTCTAAAAAAACTTTTAAATCAATCTTTTTTAATTTTCCCAATCTCCAAATTACTTTCCCTTTAAACACATGATATTTTTCTTTGTTCCATTCGTATGCTGAAAGCTGATAGGAATGTATATTCTCTTTTCTAAACTCTGGAAATTTTTCTTGTCTTAATACTTGTGAAATAGTATTTCCAAAAAATAATAATAGAATAAAAAAAATAACTAAATTAAATACTAACGTCCATTTAGATTTACCTAACTCAAGTCCAAACCAAATAGTCCAGATTAGTAAAATAACAAATGCACCATCAGGATGTACAATATGATACCCAATACTAAAAGCAGGTAAAAGAAAAAGTGCTAAGAGTATATTCTTTTTTATTTGAAATCGATTCAGGGTATACAGGATAAGAATGATTACCCCCATTATTCCAATCTCACTAATTACACCAAAATAAAATGAAGGATTATCAATTTTATTTTCTGGTGTGTAAATTTTGAGATTTGTATCTTTTAAATTTAAAATATGACTACCAATTCCATTACCAAACAAAGGCTCTTGTAAAAAAAGATTCCAAGCTGCTAAGTTAAAATAGTAACGATGTGGATCTATTTCACTCATAGAACTTGCACTATTTTGTAATATAGAAATAATCTTAAACGGAATAGACAAAAGCCTATCTAAACTTGAATTGGGAGCTTTAGGAATTTGATACAAAATAATCAATACAACAAATATGACAAAAAACACAGATAGATAGTTTTTTAGAGTCAACTTGATAGCATTTTTTTTCAACAGCATAAATCCAAGAGCCAATAACCCAAAGAAAAAGATAAGCCAAAATCCCCTTCCCTGATAAGGTGCAATCAGTAACTGTATTAAAATAAGACCAAGTAAGGAAGAATAAATTAACTTTTTATTTTCTAAAATATCCTCGTAACAAAAAAAGCACAAAATAGGAATTATCCACGTAGAACTTCCAGAGTCTCGAAAAAGCCCCATAACTCGATGTGCCTCAAGAGACAAATTCGTATTTTCCGCAAATAAATTTTCATTCCAATAAATCTGTAAAAATAAAATTATAAACTGTATAAATAATCCTATTAAAACTCCTGCCCTAAAGTCTTTAATTATTTTTTCTTTATCCGAATTTGAAATTTGCTCTGCATAAAAAAATAAAAGTGGAAACAATAAATTGCAAATACTTTCCATACTCAAAGCAAATGCTTCTTTTGAAGAAACACCAGGAACAAACATAGTTTCCAAAATACCAAATCCATTAAAATAAGGCGCATTAAAATAAATTAAAAATCTATCCAATGTCAAAATTACTAAAAATAGAATAAGCAGCAAATTAGAATTAAACAACTCTAAAGACATAGAATTATTCTCAAAATTTAATTCTGATTTTTTACTTCTATAGTATTGTATAAAATTTAGAATTAAATTCCCAAAAACTCCACCCAAAAAAACTCCCATTAGAGTAATAAGCTGACTTTGTATTCCCAAAATGGGACCAAGTCGCACCATTGTTAATCCAGAAATAATCGTTATTATCCGCCCCCATCCACTGTTAAATAAATAAGGAATAAAACTAATTCCAAACTGTATTCCAATCACAGTAAAAAATTCAGTCTTGGGGTAAGGATGACAGAACCGAAAAGCTAGAATCCAGTAATATCCAACTAAAGTCAATAGACTAAGTAAAAGAATTTTTTTCATAACTTTTGCAATTTTACTAAATTTGGTTTTAAGGACTTTCCTGCTTTCAAAATTACTTTCTGTTCTTCGTAGCCTTTTTTACTAATTAAAAAAGTATATTCTTTTTCTTCTAAAAACATTTTTGCGTATATTCCTGTAACAGGGTTACTTGTATAAACTTCTTTTTCAAATTGTATAATTTCTTCTGTAACCACTCTTGCGCTGAGAGGTTTACCTTCATTATTTGCAATTTTTAGAATTACTTTATTTCCTTTAAAAAACTCATAGAGCAAATTTTCCCAAACCCCTTTGAATCCTTTTAAAATTCCATGTACAATTTTATAATCTACATTTTGATGGGATGACTCCGCAATAAATGCGTTAGTTCCAAAGGTATGATAATAGTAATCCTGATCTGTCCCATCCACTGGATAAAGATTTTTTAGAATTCTATATTCTTTGTTTAATCTAACTGATTTAGCAAAACTTATAATCCTACCAGCTAAATCCTTCACATAATCAGGCTCTGGATTGGTTAGATTATCAATCGTATAAGGAAATAAAATAGCTGTTGCGAATGAATGAAAACTCATCGCAAATAAAAATCTCTCTCTTTTGGCAAGTTCAATCATCGCTTTTGTTTCAGGCTCTGATGCAGGGCTTGGTCCTCGATAAAAAACATTATTTGTATTTCCTGAAGATGCCCTTCTATTTCCAGAATTCCATCGAAACGGATAATTCCGATTTAAGTCTACTCCGCGCGTCGGATCATCCTCTTTCATCTCTGGGGGCAAATACCCATTTTTCCGTCCCATATCTACTGACTGATTCCAGAAAAAATGACTCCCATCAGGATTCACTATTGGTACAATCCATACAGAAATATTCTCTAAATAAGGTTCATACTTTTCAAAATCATCCAGTAAATTGAGGATGATGTCGTAGCAGTGTTCAGTTGAAATGAGTTCATTTGCATGATGAGCGCCCGTAAATAAAATAGGAATTTTATATTCAGATGGTTTAGATGAAGTGATTTGTATGGCGGGGATAACTCTACCTAACCGCGTCTCGCCTAATTCAAAATATTTCACCTGCTTTGGAAATTTTTCCGCTAGCACTTGGAGATATACTTTATTTATCCGCTCATTTTTGTATCCCAATTTTAGATCTTCAAGATTTGTAAATTTTTTCTTAGCTCGTGTATCATATCCTATATCATAGTATTTAAAAGGGGCTGACTTGGGAAAAATTTCATATTCTAGATTTGACTTTTCTAGAATTTTCATTTCTCTTTTATCAAGTAGATATACAGAAAAATTCTTTCCTTTATAAGAAGTTTCCGGCATAGAAAAAAAATACTTTCGAGTTAGTTTTTTGAATTTTTTATAATCTTTATTTTGAATTTTATGCGGAACTAATTCCTTGTTTTCGTAAATAGGAATATTAGGATAACGAATATCTTGCGAAAATAAACTACAAGAAATACAAAAAATTACACTTAGAAAATACAGAATTTTAAAACAACGCACAGACATATTTCAAAACTTAAATTTTCTCCAAAGTTCATATAACAGAAATCCAGTTAACGCAGAAAGTAACGCAAAGAAAAGAATGATATAATTTCCCTCTCGAATATAATTTCCAACAATCAAAAACAAAATCAATGTAGTTGTCAAAATATATACGATAGGCGCAATAGGATAACTAAGATAAGGAATCAAGTGAGGTCGATTGTGTTTTTTCTTCACTAGAAACACTGAATAAATGGTAAGAATAGAAAGTGCAATGATACAAATGAAGGAAAAATTCAGAAGATTACTTTCTTTACTCACGAATAATATCATAAGAATCGCCCAAGCAGATTGCATCCAAATTCCAAGTATCGGAGTATTGGTCTTTGGATGAAGATGTCCTAATTTTTCAATAAAAAGTCTATCTCTAGACATAGCAACTTGGATTCGACTTCCTGTAATGATTGTAGAATTTGTATTTCCTAAGATGATGAAAATAATAATGTACGTCATGATCCTAGGTATCCATTCGATAAATATGGTTGATTCTAATTGCAATAAGTTTTGCAAAAAGTATTTTCCAATGATGAAAAATGGATCTTTACCTGTTTGTAAATTTTCATAAGGAAGAAGAGCAATAAATATAAATCCTAAAAGCAAATAAATAGACATAACTACTATCGGTCCAAACATCATCGCACGAGGAATTACTTTTTCTGGATTTTGAATTTCTTCTCCCATTGCAAGTGGTGAATTCCATCCCGCATACGTCCAATATATCGCTACTAAAGCTGTCCCTGATGGCAATAAGTCTGGAAAAGAAAAAGGTATATTTAGATTAGTCGCAAGAAGCAATTTAGACTGGTCGGCAATTAACACATAATACAAAATAGAGATAATCGTAAGTATCCCTACTCCTACCAAAAATACAACTGGTAGAAACGTGACTAATTTTTGAAACCGAATGGAAGACTCAATACCGAAATGATTTACAACCGTTAGCCCCAAAAGAAGGATAACAGCGATTACCTGATAATAATGCAAAACAAACCCAAATTGCGGTAGCGAATAACAAACAGTATTCACCCAATCTCCGAGAATGATTGCACCTTGGTAATGAACAGAAAGAGAAAGTCCTAATGCGATAGAGCCAGGAAAGGTAATAAAAAAAGTAAAGAACCCGTATAAAAATGCCCAACGTCGCCCATAAGAATTTCTAAGATACGCATAGTCTCCGCCTAATTCTGGGTAGACGCTTGCAAGCTCTGCCGAACTAAGGGCACCCGAAAGTGCAATGATTCCACCAATCAACCAAAAAAGCATAAACCAAATTGGATGCGGAAGTAGAGAGGAAATGAGTGCTGGATAAACAAAAATTCCAATTCCAATCATATTTCCCATCATGAGAATAATTGCATTTGTAAGACCGATTGTTTGATTAAATTTATGGTGGCTCAATTTTTGTTTTGTACTCGTTTTTGTTATCAGTCAGATTTTACGGAAAAGTGAAATTGTCATTCTAAAAATTGAGGTTTGGACATTACTTCATGTCATGAAAAGATTTCTTTTGAATCCATTGCATTAAATATCCATAAGAAATGACTGGAAATGCAAATAGGTAAAACCATGCTACGGCTCCACAATAGGATATTCTCCAAAAAAAACGCATTTATTTAAGTTACCATTACTCAGGAAGTCGGGTTGCCTCGTAGCACTCTTGAATTCCATCTATGCAAATTTTATATTTATCACTTCCTTTAGAAAGGGGAGAATAGTCTGGGTACTTCGACCAGCATATTCCTTGAGAACTTTCATTTATTTCCGCGTAAGTCGCTTCCTTTTTAGTCATAGCTGGATATTGGAACTTACACTTCGTCGATTTTTTAGTTCGATTGTTTTCGTGGACAATGCTTGTTATCTCCTTATTTCGTTCATGCTCTTTGGAAAAATTAAATTCTCCTTTCAGTAGATTTATTTTTTGATCTGCGCTCACTACCTTATAAGGAAAGCTTTTAAATGTAAAATAATCCAATTCTAATTCTTTCATTGGTATAAATATTTTATCACCTTTAAAAATATATTCCTTGGCTGGCTTGCGATCTAGCAGTGTAAAGGAAATATTCTTTGTAGAAATTACTTTTATTTTAGTTGAGTTGTTTGTTAGAATTTCTTTTCGAATTCTTTCTTGTGGCTCTGACATGAGTCGAAGCGGCATTGTTGCAAGTTCAGCGACCATTATCGTAGTCGCAATTACTATGACAACAGCGGCTACCTCCAATGATCCGCCTGCACCTGGACTACCTTTGATGTCATCATTCCATTTAAAATCCTTATTCACCTGGTATTTTTCTTTAATCACATTCACCGAATTCTCTTCTTTCACTCGATAAGCATCGAGTAATAAATACAGTCCATCTTTCGTTAGGCTTTGTGTGAGTATATAAACATCACGTTCTTCGTTGACTTCTTTAGTTTCTAATTTCTCTGACTCTAAAATAGTTTCATCTTTAGTGAAAACAGTAAAGCAATGAGTGAAGGAAAATAATAGTAGCCACGCAATTTTTTTCATACAAATAATTCTGATTTTTCCCATGAAAAAGTAAAGTTGTTTTATTTCAAAAGAAATTTGATTTCTTAAAAATTCACGTTATTTTAATTTCATAACAACTCTAATAAATAAAATTGGTTAGAGATATGAAATTAATATTTGATTATAAAAGCCATATAAAACTCCATTCCCTCTTAACACTAGCAATAACGTTGCAAACAATCCTCTCTATTTCCAATTGCCAAAAAATAGAAAACCAACCAGCAACTGTAATGCAAGAATGTGCAAAACAATATTCAAATATGAAATGTATTCCGGCAGGAAATTTTATAAGAGGAAGTAACGTTCATGAAAAGGACGAAAAGCCAGAGCAAACTATTTTTATTTCAGAATTTTACATTGATACGTATGAAGTGACGAATGAAGAATTTAACAAATGTATTGAAGCCGGAAAATGTAAAGAATGCCTTAAAAACAAAACCTGCAATTATGTAGGACCAAGATACGGCAGACCCTATATGGCACCCAAACAACCAATCGTAGGAATCAGTTGGTATACGGCGAAGGAATTCTGTGAATTTTTAGGTAAACGTCTACCGACAGAAGCGGAATGGGAAAAAGCAGCCCGTGGAGTGAATGGAGATATTTATCCCTGGGGAAATGAGGCTGCTGATTGCAGTCGAGCTGTTATAGAAGAAAATGGAAAGAAAGGCTGCGGAAAAGACAAAGACTTACCTACCTCAGATGTTGGAACTAGAGCGAGTGGAAAATACGGCTTATTCGATATGGCTGGAAATTCTTGGGAATGGGTAAATGATTATTATACTCAATCATTTGAAATTTGCGGTGTAGATTGCTCTAAGAAAGACCCGAAAGGACCTTGCCAAGGAAAAGAACCTTGCCCTGGATTTAAGACCAGGGTGTTAAAAGGTGGATCTTGGTGGTGGGACAAAAACTATGCTAGAGGCTCAAAACGTAGACATCATGACCCGAAAAACTTTCCAGAATACCATCATTTTGGGTTTAGGTGTGCGAAAGATTAATCGAGTAATTCTGTATCCATTGCTTGCGCAGGATAAGAACCAGTATCCATTGATCTAGAAGTATTTCTAGATTTATTCTTAGCAGCAATTTCTGCGTATTCTACAGTATAAGGAGTCCAAGGGATCGCTTTTAATCGAGCAAGTGGAATTTTCTTTTTGGTTCCTTCACAAATTCCATAAGTCCCTTTTTCAATTTTGTCCAAGGCAACTTCAATTTGATTCAAAAGATCAATTTCGTTCTCAGTGAGTACGGAACTCAAAGCCTCTTCATTGATTTCTGAAGCAATATCAGCTATGTCTCCAACTTCTTTTAGTCCAGAAGGGGAGCTTTTGTCTTCCCAAGTATTTAACTTAATCAAAAGATCATTTTTTTTCTCAAGTAAAGCTTCTTTGAGTTCATCAAAGCCTTTTGAGCTTGAACTCTGTTTTGATTGTGAAGATTTGGTAGCCATTTTTATGCTTTAGATTCTTTGTGATCTACATGTTTTCTACAAAACTTGCAAAACTTTTTAGTAACTAACTTATCTGACTTCAACTTCTTATTTTTTGTTTGAAAATAAGCAGATTTTCCAGGAACTTCGCAACCAGTACACGCTAATTTAATTATTTCTCTCATAGTTTAACCATGAAAAAGTATATTTTTTTTTCGTCAAGGTACTTATCATATATATACTGAATCTGCAAAATCTTTAGTAAAAAAAGTAAACCTATTTACAATTTGACATTTCCGCCAATCGACCAGTTTGAACCCGACCCATTAGATAAGAGACTTTTTTTCCGCCTTCTGTCCAACATCCGTGTTTTTTCCCGCCAAAAGCTTGTGTAGGAATGAACATGTAAGGTCCTTCTCCTAATTTCGCACCACTTGCATCATACTCAATCGCAGAAGTTTCTTTTCTAACTTCCTCTTCGGAAGAAGTGCCGTCTGCAACCTTAGAATCATTTGCATTTTTAGTAGCAGGAAGAATTTCTAAGTATTTTTTACCCGCCTTGTAGAAAGTAAAAGGAAGGGCTGGAATCATCTTGTCTTTCATTTTGTCTGTCTTTTCATCAATCGAGAACATGGAAAGCATCATATTTCCTTTTCCCTCTAACTCGCCCGATTCATCGTAAAGCTCTCCCTTTTGCATCATGAGTGCATTCGCCATAGTTCCTTTGCAACGAAGTTTATTGCCTTTATAGAAAAATTTCCATTCTTTTGTAGGCATTCCCTTTTCGTCATACGATCCTACGGAGAACAAATCACCGGACTGATAGTATTTTTTCCATTCGCCTACATTATTCGATTTTCCATTTACGTTCGGACTTGGGCAAGCGGATGTTTGTTCTTTGAATGTTTTTGTTTCTTTGGCAGATTTGATTTCGGCTATTTCATTTTCGTCGTTTATTTCTTTCTCTTCCGATTCGATAGTTCCTGATTCAGCTTTACGATTCCCTTCTGATTCCACAGAGCCAGTAGGATAATACTGTTTCCAAAATCCTATTTTATAATCTTCTTTATAATTTCCTTCTGTGGACTTTGTAATTCCATCGGGATGATAAAAAACAGCAGATCCATCTCGTTTATTATTCACATAAGAAAGAACAGCTTTCAATTTGCCGGGCTTTTTTTCTTCCGTGTTATACTCTGTCCATTTCCCTGTTTTTTGTTCTTTGGTAAAAGTTCCTTCACATTGGGTCAATTCGGATGCAGTTTTTTTCCAATATACGCCGTCTCTCTCCCCTTCTATATAGTTAATCTCTTCTACTTGAATTCCTTTCAGACTAAACTTTTTTTCAGTTCCATGTTTTTTGCCGGCAGCGTAGATTGTTTCTTTCAGCTTCTCACCAGTTTCAAATAAAAGTGTCCAAGTCCCTTCTTTTTTATTGTCTTTAAATTCCCCAAATTGTTTTTTTACTAACTTCTTTACTTTTGTAGAAGGATCATATTTCTCTTCAAACTCTTCCCATCTACCTTCTTTTTTGCCATTTTTATAAATGCCTCTCATCCAAAGAACACTGTATTTCTTTTTGGGATCCTCTTTTCCTTCTAATTCGATATATTCTTCCCATTCACCATCTTTCACAAAACTTTTGATAGCACCAATGTCCATTTTTGCAATTTCTTCGGGCGAACACTTATTTGCCGCACACCTAGTTAGGACGGTACCTTTTGCTTTTAGATTAAATGTTTCTGGAAAATTTTCAACTCGAACGTTAGGAGATTCTAACAAAACTTCAACCTTACTTTCTTTTTTCATTAAGGAAGAACAAGAATATACAATAAAACAAAAAATCGAAATTACGAAAAATCGAATCATAATGACCTCGTCTTGGAATATCATCCAATCATTTTAAATTTCAATTGTAATTCAATTACTTTTTTACTAACTCATCTTACTTCAATTGAAAGTATTCACTCATCGCATAACGCATAAAAGGATGATAGCAGTCTTTGGCAATATGACCTCCATCGACAAACGAATTACAGTAATAATCCTCTGTAGCATCCATATCCCGAACAGAATATCCATAATTAGCACTAATCGCATTCACTTTAGAATACCAACCTTCGACTTTCTTTCCGACTTTCTCTGACTTTCTCATTAAATCTTGCATGGGTAACGAACTTTGTGGCCACACTATAACCGTTTTAATCTTGTTCTCAGAAAGTTTTTGTAAAATTTTTTCGTAAAAAGTATACTGCATCGGAGATTCTTTGTAAGAAGAAAAAAGCCAATCAATTGTACGTTGACTTGTAGCTTGTAAAATTCCAAAATCTCTCTCTACAAAATTTTCTACAAGCGATTTAGAGTGACCCTTACTCTCAAGAAGAATATCTCGTATTTTATAACCCTCTTTAGAAATAATTTCGTATCTAGGATCTGTTAATCTTTTCAATGCAATTTCAAGATGAGGTTTATTTTTACTTGAGGCAAACAGAAATTTACCCAAATAAAAACTTACGTAATCCTTCCCAAAAATAGTAGCGTATTTCAAAATAAATGGTAAATCAAAACTATACGTAAGATTAGAATTTCTAAAAATAGGAGTATTTGCGTTAAATTGATTTGGATCTGATTCTAAAAGTACGAAGTCCGGTTTAATACCTGCATCTAGAATTTTTTCTAAGTAGTAATAATAGTACGCAGGAGTTGTAACTGCAGAGGAAAAATTGTATATATCCCAATTAGGATAAAACTCTTCCAAGTCTTTTGAATCAAAATATAAAAGCCTTGAGGAGCCGAGGATAATCATGAGTTTCTTGTCAGACTTTCTTTTTTTTAACATTTCAAAAAGATCTTCTCTAGTCTCGTAATAGATATAAGTAAAATCAGACTTCACGTAAGATTTCACTTTATCTAAAAGAAAAATTTTATCAAAAGCAAATAAAATTAGGAACAATACAAGCGGGTAAAGTAAAAACTTTTTATTTTTCATGGAGACCTTTCTCTAGACTTTTGATATAAGATATAATCTCAGGATAAACTTGATTTTTAAAATCGGAGTTTAATTTTTTTTCACCCGCATTATTATAATGAATCGATTCCGAAAATAAATTACGCGCATAATCCATTTGCGCAAACTCCATATACTTCGCATTCGGAAATGAGGTTACTGTTTCTCGAATGGCAGGAGTGACAGACTGAAAGTATTTTGTCTGATTTAAACCTTCTACACGTGGAATATTTAAAACTAAAACTGAAATTTCTTTTGTTTTGCAATATTCTAAGAAGTCAATCAAAGGGAATAAATCATGCTCATAGACTTGATCCAAACTCTCAATGTATTTCACATAACTTTTAGCTACTTCGTTTTCATCTGCAATAAAATAATCTCCCAGATTAATCTGCCCATTATGGCTCGATGTAATTGTTTCAATCATATTGTTTTGTTTTGTATGATAAGTTTCTCTCGAAGTCAGCGTATCCATTTTTAAACCACTTAGTAAGTCGCCAAATCCTTGTCTGTATTTAAAAGAATACATAACCAAAGGCAAATATTCTTTAGCGATAAATACCAATTCGCCCCCACGGTATTGCTCAAGGCTTTCTGTAAACGTAAATAAGTTAAGAAGCCTATGTTTGTATTGATTCCAGAGATTTTTATCAGTATCAAATGTTTTCGATTTACTCTGATTGAATTGTTCTGGGTCAGCAGCCCAAATCACAAGTTTAGGCTTAGAATGATTTTCTAAATATTTTTTCAAAAAGAATTTAAAATAACGCGGACCAGCAGCAGGCAAACTAAAATTATACATAGAATACTCCCCTTCTCCCTCTTTCACACCGTTAATCGAAAGAGAGCGACTATCGCCTAACAAGAGTATGTCGAAGTTTTTAGTTTTGTCCTCTGCAATTTGTTTTTTATAGTAAGTAAAAAAAGATCCACCACCTTCTAAATAATGTAGATTAGGGATAAAGTGTAATCCGACTTCAATCACTGCGACAAGTAGAACTGTAATTCCAAAAGCTGGAACTTGTTTAAAATACGAAATAAATGAATTCATTTTTGTTACAATTCCCCATTATGATGATAGAATAAAAAATAAATAGATAAAAACAAATTCGATAAAATGTTTTTAACTCGAAGATAGCATATTCGTTGTCTTTGATAAATTGGTAAAATTCAATTAGCATAAAAGGAACTACCAATTTTACAAATTTCATAACTACTTTTGGATCAACCACTCCAAATTCTACGAATACTTTTTTAATTAGGATAAACGCAGTTGTAATATCCTGTGACCGAAAGAAAAAACAGGAAAAGATAATTAAAGTAAATGTAAATAGAAAGTTAAATGGAACTAGATACTTATTTGGAGGTGGTCTTTTGCTTCCATCTTTTGGTGCTGTGATTTTTCTNNAGCCAATTCATAAACGAAATATGCCATCTTCTCCAGAAGTCATTGATATTCTGCGAAAAGAGTGGATGATTAAAATTGCGAATGAGTTCGATCCCTAAGAATTTAGAAATCCCTCTGGCAATATCAGAATAACCAGAAAAATCTCCGTAAATCTGAAACACAAATGCAGTTGCTCCTAGAAAAGCCTCCGCACCTGTTCGAGTAACTAAAGAATCACCCGAAAGAAAAAATGGATCTACGATAGTAGCCATATTATCCGCAATATAGACTTTTTTAAAAAAACCAAATAGAACTAAAAANNCGTTCAATCGGACCAGCGACTAATTGAGGAAAATAGGTAACAAATAAAGCAAAATCTAAAAAATTTCGAGCGGGTTTTAAGTCTCCACGATAAACGTCAATCGTATAAGACATTGTCTGGAAAGTATAAAAGGAGATACCGAGAGGTAAAATGATATTTAACGTCGGCTCATGCATATTTATCCCGAATGCGCCAAACGCCGATACTGCGCTCTTTACGAAAAAGTTAAAGTATTTAAAAAATCCTAAAATTCCTAAGTTAGAAAAAATACTAATATACAAAAAGTATTTTTTCTTTGTAGGATTATCACGATTTGCCTCAATGCCAAGTGACGCATAATAGTCAATAATCGTAGAGAGAACGAGTAAAGACAGAAATCTATAATCCCAATAGCCATAAAAAAAATAACTGGCTATCAGGAGAAGTATGTTTTGTTTCTTGTGACTAAATCCTATATATAGTAGATAAACTACTGGAAAAAAAAGGATAAAATCAACTGAGTTGAATATCATAGAGCCATTACTCTACGATATATCTTAAAAAGCAAATTTTATGCAACCACCATCACAGATTTTCTTTTCTTTTTGAGTGACAGAAACCATTCGTCTGCTTCTTTTTTATACCCTACTAACTTCTTGAGGTAGTCTCGTTTGTCGGGGTTTAGTATCTCTCTGGCTTCCTTTACAATTTCTTCAATGATTTTCACATGGAATGTAAAGTAACTAGTGAACAACACATAGTAGTCGTCAGGAGAATGCTCCCAGGGTCTAGAGATAATATCGCTAAATATATCTTCTAGTTGCTTGAAATCTCTCTCATGATCTGCCTCATAATGAGTGTTAATAATCGCAATGTTATCAGTAGTATCCGTTAAAACTTGAAAATAAGATTCTAAATCAGGGAAATCCAAATTTTCGTACCTTCCTTTTACTGCCTTTTTACCATGATTTTATAACCCTCTTTTCGTGCAATTCTTTTTATATTAATCTCAAAAGAAACGAACAGATAACTAATGTTATCCTCTTCGTGAATAACTTTACTTGCACAAATAAACTTATTCGAGATTTTATTTTGTTACTTAACAAATTAGACAGAGCTATTTTTTTTAAAATAAAAAAAATAATATCTAACTCACCTTACGCTCAAGTATTTAAGGTGAGTTGACAGGGAGCCTGTCGGCAACTTGGGCTACCGCCCAAACCCGTATTTTTATTAGTCTATTAGAAAAATTGCAGATTCCAAATTTTTCTAAAACACTTTTGAAATCTGTAATTTGCGTAAGATGAGTATCTAAATTAGAAATATGTAAGATAGAAGATCCGTAGTTCACTGAGAGGATTTTCGCATATTCTCAGCGAACTAGATTTTTGTGAAAAAGTCACCTTAATAAAATCTACACAATATTTGGACTGTGGGAATTTATATATCCAAAGTACTACAATACTGAATAATCTCAGCTAGACTTTTTAGATTTAGTTTTTCTTTAATATTATTTTTGTGAAACTCGATAGTCCTCACTGATAGCTGAAATTTCTCAGCAATCTCCAAATTGGAATGCCCTTTTGCTATGAATACCAAAACTTCCTTCTCTCTTGGGGTTAATGAATCGTAACCGATAGCATCTTTAGAGTGTGACACCAAATACTTTTGCATTTTGGGAGAAGCAGCAAACCCTCCATCGATAATGGAATTTAGAAGTGGAGAAATCATTTCAAATGGTTCTGATTTTAAAATATAACCATTTATACCAGCTTCTACAGATTTTAAGAAAAAAGATTTCTCTTCGTGGAAAGTAAAAATTACTTTTTTAATTCCTGGAAACTCGTCTTTCATTCTTTTTAAAACTTCAAAAGTATTGGAACCAGGCATATCCAAATCAGTCATAATAACGTCGGGTTTGAGAGTTGACACCATTTGCCATAACTCTTCGGCGTTTGAAGCCATACCTTCTAAAGAAAACGTATTAGAGTCTTTTAAATAGGCTTTTAGACCTTCTCTAATCACAGGATGATCATCAGCTAAAATTAGTTTATACATAGTAAAACTTGAAATACTTTACTAGTTTTTTTCAAGTATAATTTTGACATATACGATAAATACTACGAAAATGTTTCATGCAAATTGCAAAAAAATGACACCTTAAAAATTTTTGAAGATAAGACCTATTAGTCGCTTTTACTAATCTCGCAAAACTGTGATTCCATACAAATCCACACCAGTCTCACCCTGAAAAAATAGCAGATTTTTGTCCTTTTTATAGATGTACGTACCAGCATTTATTAAAACTTTAAATCCTGCCGCATAATGAACTTCAGGGATAAATATAACACAAGAGCCTTTATCAAAATCCCCTCTTCTGAACGAATATTTAAACAAACCCTTTGCTAAATCAAAATACAAAGAAACAGGATTTCCTTCTGTCAAAATTGGATAGGGGCGAGAAAATGCTTTTGTTCCACGACCGCCATCTTTACATACTTCACTCGGCGTATCTTTTGAATAAATGGATAGGTCTTCCTCGTTCCATCGATCTCCCAACAAATGAGTATTATCTGGTGTATAATTCCAAACTGTCACATTCACTAAATTATTTTCTATAGCTCTAAAAATTGCATCCATAGCTAATTCTTGTTTGCTATAATCTTGCGTCTTATACGCAGTAGCCCCTTCCATGTCCATAGGAACACCCGTTTCTCCAATCAAAGTTGGGCAAGAATTCATTTCCGAAATAGACATCTGTTTAATACTTTCGATTGAATCACTGTACATTTCCTTAACTGCATCTTTACCAAAAACAGGTTTCATTTTAAAACCATTTACACCAAACCAATCTAAATGTTTTTTTGTAAATAACAGAACTCCGTCATACCAATGACTTGCATTTACAACTGACGCATAACCTTTCTTATCCTTCTCATCCCATTTTAATTCCAATTTAGTTGGGTCACTTTCTATAAAAATAAAAAACTGCTTATTCACCTTTTGCAAAGATGTTTTAAAAGACTTTATAAAAGGCTTCATAAAATCAGAATAAAAATCAATCGTCCTACCATTGACTTTAGAAAAATAATCAGATTTTAAAAGCATAGGAGCACCATTCGGATCATAATTCCAAACTCCATGTCTACGCCAAACACAGATATGCCCCTTTTTCCAAATAGAAATTCCTTCAGGATTCATTGCGTGTTTACCAACGATTAGCCCTAAATGACCAAGAAGAAATTTAACGTCAATGCTACAAGATACTCCTTCTGATGCATACATTTCTTGAAACGGAGTAGATGCATGAATAATTCCATTTCCCATTCCACCAAACTCGGTTAACGTTTTTCTCCCAATAAAACCAGGTGAAGGTTCATTTAAAGATCCAAACCCTACTACATTTTTAAATTTAGAAATTTTTCGAGCAAGTCTTAGAATTGATTTTAAATAGTGAGTCTGAAGATATTCTTGGATATTAAGTCCATCAATTTTTAAGTTAGGAGCAAACACGTTCCCGCCAAAAAAAAGAGAGAACAAAGTTGCCGTCGGATACTTCTGATAATTCTGAGGCCAAATCATTTTTTTATATTCTTTACCCTGCGCATGATGAATATAAGCCATTTCAGCATCTTTTAATTTTAAAATATCAATTCCTATTGATTCCAATGTCCAACCAGGTGCGCCGTCCCCTCCCGTAAACCTAGACCAAACATCCTGATGTGGATCAATAAATAAGTAAAAACCTTTTTTTTCTGCGAGCTTTATCATTCTGACGATGTATTCGATGTATGCATCATCATAAATTCCCGGTCCGCCATGTTCTATTGCTTCCCAAGTAATTAAAAATCGTAAAAAATTAAATCCCCATTTTTTAAGTCGATCGAAATGTTCATTAGCCTCTTCTTCTAAAAATGGTCTTCCAATGAAAGAAACATTTCTATGGTCAACAAAACTTTCTGTTTGATCCAAAGATGTAGTTCCATCTGGAATCATTGGAATTTTTGAACTACCAGCAAGATTCACACCGCGTAATAGTATTATGCCGCCACTTTTATCTGCAAAAAAACCATTTCTAGAGTAAAGCCGATTCATTCTTAAAGAGCACCTAATTGTTCTTTTGCGTCATTGTATCCCATTTCAATCAAAGAGTCCGCTTGTAAATGGCTAAAGTTTAAAATGCTTCTTAGTCCCAAAAAGTTTTTCGGACTAACAGCGCGAATTTTAATATTCTTGCTATGAATCAAATAATCAAAAAAGGAAATGAACGAAGTAGTATCATTTTGCACTTCCGTAAAATCCATATTGTTTCGAATCGCTTGGTACGAAGCAATCAAAGTCATTTCAAATACTCTTTCTAAAGCTTCTTTTCTAGACTTAGGTAAATCCATCTGAACTTTTCCAACAGGAGAAAGTAAAACTACAATAATATCTTTTGCTTCCTCATCAATCGCCGGAGCTATGGGGGTATTTGCCATTAGCCCGCCATCCCAATATGGTTGCCCATTTACATACTGCCAGGGAAATACAACTGGAATAGCAGACGACGCCATTAAGTGTTGAATTCCTATTTCTTCATTTGAAAAATACACAAGCTCCGAATTACTAATATTAACCGCAGAAATAAAAATCTTTGCAGGCGAATTTCTAAGTTTTTGAAAATCCAGTTCACGTGCTAAGAGTCTTTTCATAGGAGTAGTATCTACCATAGGAGAAAATCTTCTGAGGAATATATCCGTTATATTCTGCCAAATAGAATAGCGCATCACATTGCCTGTTTCAATACTGCGCCAAAGTTCGATTAACTTTTCTGGACTAAAACCACATCCAAGTGCAGTAGCATTGAGTGCACCGACAGAGGTACCACAGATAACATCGGGAACAAATTTCTGCTCAGAAAGATACTTATATACACCAGCTTGGTATGCACCTCGTGCGCCACCGCCAGATAAAATCAAAGCTTTTTTCATACGTCCATTTTAGGGAAACTATCACTCCTCTCAAGAATAAAAAAAACTTTTAGGATTTGTCCCTTACAAAAAGATAGATTCTTAATACATTCGATAGGCTCAGTATAAACATGGAAGAAAATATTTCAAAAATAAAAAACATCTTAGAAGCCCTACCCTATATTACCGAATTCGCGAATAAAACTCTAGTCATTAAATATGGCGGAGCAGCCATGATTAAAGAAGACTTAAAAGAATCCTTTGCACGAGATATTGTTCTTTTGAAATACTTAGGAATTCATCCGATTATCGTACATGGTGGTGGTCCTGAAATCAACCAAATCTTGGACATATTAAAATTGCCAGTAAAGTTTATTCGAGGGCACAGAGTCACAGATGAGAAAACAATGGAAGTTGTTGAAATGGTTTTATCCGGAAAGTTAAACAAACAAATTGTAAGTCTCATAAACTCGAAAGGCGGAAATGCAGTTGGAATTTCTGGTCGAGATGGAAAACTTGCAGTTGGTGAAATCCAAAAAATTGAAACAAAAGACGAGAGCGGCAAAATAGAATTAGTCGATGTTGGATTCGTTGGAAAAATCACAAAGATAAATAAATCATTTCTCCAATCTTTGCTTGATGCAAATATCATTCCAGTTATTTCGCCCGTTGCAGAAGATATAAATGGTCAGGCATTAAACATTAATGCAGACACAATTGCAGGAGCAATTGCAGGAGCATTGGGAGCAGAAAAGTTAATTCTTTTAACAGATACACAAGGTATTCACATCAGTGGGCAATTAGCAATTTCCCTAAATGAAATGCAAGTTCAAGAATATATTCAATCTGGAGATATTTCTGGTGGAATGATCCCGAAAGTAGAATGCTGTTTAGACGCTATCCAAAATGGAGTCAAAAAAACTCATATCATAGATGGACGAATCCCCCATTCGCTCTTGATAGAACTTTTTACTACCACAGGAATTGGAACTTTGATAGGTTAAGACTTATTTTTAATTTCTTCTAAAAGTCTTGTAGTTTCAGAAATCATATAGAGGGGAATCGAAAGTAGCCCCTCGTAATAAGATAAAGGAAGTTTGGAGTAACGAATAGATATCTGATTTTGTATTTCCTGTTTATATAATTTCAAACTTTTCAAACTTCCTGTTTTTCCCGCTTTGACTTCTATGGGATAAACTTCTGATTTATTCACATAAAGATAATCTATCTCTGCACTACTCCCTCGTTTAAATCTTTCCCAGTAAAATAATTTTACTCTTTCTTCTGGATTTGATTCTGCAAGTAACTCTTGTCCTACAAATTGTTCTGCAAGTCCACCTTCATAGACTCCAAGTATATTAGGAGAAGTCAGGATCGTATCTTCGAGTCCACTTGCCTTTAACGAAAGCCCTGTATCTAAAAAAGTAAGTTTGTAGAAGTTATCTTTTGCATAGTAGGAAAGTGGAAGTTCGGTATTATTCGTGCCTACAATCCGATTCACGACACCGGCAGATTCTAAAAGTTCTACAGCGTTTTTTAATTCTCTCGATGGAGTTTCCCTATCAATTTCGGAATAACGAATTTTTTTTCCAAGCATTGTGTGGATACTATAGAATACCTTCTCTAAATACTTTTGTTTGACCTTACCCGCATATTTAGAAAAATCATTTCGATAAGTTTGTAAAAGAGAAAGTTGAATTTGTTTTACTTTTATAAAGTCTTTTGTCTCTGTATAAACTTTTACGGCTTCCGGCATTCCACCTACAATTAAATAATCCTTGTATAAGTTTAATAATTTTTCATGAACGGCTAATTCAAATTCGTCGGAAAATTTTACTTCGTGCAAAAAATCTAAAAGAATAGTCTCACCCATTGCGTTCAAAAATTCTTGAAAACTAAGCGGGTAAAGGTGAAGAAATTGAATTCTTCCTACAGGCGAACGATATTCTTCTGAATTTAATGCAAACTCTAAAAGCGAACCCGCAGCAATTACAGCAAGTGTCGGCATTTGCTCGTGAAAATAACGAAGAGAGAGAATTGCTTCTGGGCACTCTTGGATTTCATCTAGAAATAGAATCGTATTTTCAGATTCTATTTTTCTGTTTAAAATGAGTTCTAATTTTTTCAGAATGTTTTGCGGTTTTTTCTCCTGGAAAGAATTTTTCAACTCAGGTTGTAATTCAAAATTAATCTCGATAAAATTAGAAAACTCAGTTTTGCCAAATTCTCTCACAAGAAACGATTTCCCAACCTGCCTTGCTCCTCGCAAAATCAGAGGCTTTCGGTAGGGCGAATTTCGCCATTCTAGCAATTTCAGGTATAACTTTCGTTTCATGGTTGACATTTATACATATAATGTATAANNATATTAATTACACGTCACTAAAAATCGCTTGATGGCTTATGACGATAACGGGTAGAATTTCGCGGGAGAGAAAGGGCAATCTCGCCCTAGATCAAACTCATGTTGATTCAGTTAGTTATTTCCCAAAAACTTTCCCTTCAAAGTCTGCCAAAAACTCTTCTGGAAAAATTTTACGTCTGCGAATTTGTTCGGGGCTAAATAAAATTATACTCCCAATTGCCTTCGCTGCTAAAATATTATCGTGGTTAAACACTGAAGCCTCAACGATTACTTCTCGTTCACTTTTAGTTTCTATGATTTTTCCTATAGAATGAATCTCTTGCCCTACAAATAGAGGCTGTAAAAACTCAACGTTAAGCGCTTTCGTAAGCATATAACTCTGACGCAGATAAATAACCGTCCAAGCAATTGTCTCATCGAGGATAGTCGTAGTTATACCGCCATGTACAACGTTACTCCATCCGCATAAATGAGCGGGAACTTGAAGACTAGAAAACACAGACTTTTCATCCGTGTAAAATTTCATCCGCAAACCTTTATCATTTACGGGGCTACAGGCAAAACAAGCTCCATCTTCTTGGTTAGGGACTTTTTTATAAGTGGTTATTTTTGTAAAATCAATCATAAATTAAATATCCGAAATTAAGGGAGTAATCGTTATTAACTCCCTTATTCAAATTTATATTTCTACTCTACCAGAATTTCTTTCCCTTGCCAAGATACTTGATAGTAGAAAAAGGACCGGTTG
>DDBL01000060.1 GCA_002333425.1 Leptospiraceae bacterium UBA2033 | reverse complement strand
CAATGCTGTACAATTAAGGATTTTTTTAACACAAAGGACACAAGGGTTTTCACAAAGTGCACAAAGTTTATGATTTTCTTTGTGATCTTTGTGTGCTTTTCTCTTAGTGTTCTTTGTGGTTTATCTTTTTCTTCTTAACTTGACAGCATTGAACACCTATGAACACGGATAAAAGATTTTGACAGTCACCTCGAACTGAGCACATAAGTTTGTGCGACGTGAGAGGTCTATATCACAAACACTGAATAAACTTCTAATCATTAAAGATTTCTTTTGATTTGTCAATGATAGCATCCAATTCTCTTTTTGTTTCGCCGCCGCCAAATGTAAATGTAGACGTTAGGTGATTCCAATCATCAAGCCCCAGTCCGTAAATTTCTTTTGCGATGATTACTTCAAGAGTCGCACGGTCTTGAATTGGATCAATCGTGTCTTTGATTTCTATGCCGATTTCTTTTCCTAAATCCACAAATTCCTTGTTCATATCATTGTGATGAATTAATCTATACGAAAGTTCAACGATTTTAGATTTGATTTTTTTATTCGGTATTGTTGGAAAGGGAAGTTCGTAGAGAAAAAACATATTCAAATTTGCAGATACTTTATTTCTGATATAAAAATTTAATGTTAATGAATTTAGTAATGCACAGTAATATAAAAGTTCTGATGATTTAATTTTATCTTGATGAACTTTCTCATCTTTTATTATGTATTCAATATTGATTAAATAGTTAATAGAATTTACAGTAAAATGATTTTTAGGTATAAGAGTTGATATTAAAGTTCTTTCATTAGTAGAGCTTGCAATTGCTCTATAAACCAAACGATAGGTTTCATATTCCATAAGAAATTTATTCTTTTGAAAATATTTTTTCCCACCTTCATTGTCTGTTTTTAATAGAGAGGCTATTTTGTTGTAATCTCTATTGATAAGAGCTTTTTGACATTTTGAAAGTTCTACAAAGTGAGAGGGAGATTCAAAATTTGGATTAAATTGGTGAATCATTTTTCCTTCATAAAGTGGGATTTTGGTTTTTCCTTTAACTTTACTGAAAAGTGAAGCGTCATCAGTCATGTGAAATTCTCTTTTAAATTGCATACCCGATTCTTTAAAAAGAGGATGAATACCACGAATTTTTAAACAAAGGTTGTAATCAACATTGGATTGAAATTCCATTATTGCTAAATTTTCAGGTGAAAATTTTTCTAGAATATTCTTATTGTATGTAATCGGTGTAGTTTCGTATAACTCTTTGGGATGAGTCATATAAAATTTTCCATAAAAAGAATAATCAGATTTGCTTTTTTCGTTTTTAGCTGCAATCAAGGAAAACTTAAATTGAGGATGAACATCTGGAAACAATTTAACTTTCTTTCCAGTATCTACATCTATGTATCCTCTATTCTCAAAAGAATAAATTTCAGATAAAGTATTTTCTTCGATCAATAGTTTTCGTAAATCTGTTGAGCCTTCATCCGTTTGGACTCCAGATGGAATTAGAATATTGAGAAACCCATTTTTTTTAAGTAATTCAAAATCTCGTTCCAGAAAAACTTTATAGTAATTCAAATCGCCATGTCCTTGGTGAGAATACTTGGAGCGCAATATGGCTTTATATTTGTTGTAGAATTCTTGGTATTTTTCCCAAGATGCTTTAAATTCTATATCCGATTCAATTTTCTTTTTAAACCAATCTTCAAATTCAGACACGCCTAACTCATATTTGCCTATTCCAGAAAATTCTTTTTTTATTGGCTTTATCGCCTCCCAAGGAGGATTGCTAATTACACCACTAAAACCGATTTCGCTATCGGCTAACGCATTTCCTTGTATATCAAAGAAGCAATAAAAATATTCCAATGGATAGAAGAGTGGTTTTGAAATTGGTTCTAATTTTTCTAATAGAGCTTGTTTGACTTTATCCTTAATACTTTTTGTATCATCTAGATATTCGGGATGAAATGGATTATCTAGGTAACTGTTTCTGATTTTATGAAGTTGGATAATTTCTGGTTTAAATTCCTTTTGGAGAATAGAAATTTCTTCTTTCCAGTCCATGTCATATAGGCTATCGCCGCTCACAAAATTCATTTCTAGACTTGGGAGTATATGGTTCTTATCCTCTGGTAATTTTCTAAAGTTAAATGCTTGCGGATCTAACTTGACTGCTTCTTTCCAAATATTTGTTTTAGCAGTCTCTAAGGCTCTTTCGTCTAAGTCTGCACCATAGATATGATTTAAAATCATTCTGGAAATGAGTAAACGTGGCTCATCAAAGTTTACGTATTCATAAAATTTTTTGCCTTCCAAAATTTGTTTTGGAATATCAAACAAATCTTTAGAGCCTGCGTGAGAATGAATCTGTTCCACCCATTCTAATTTCTTTTTGATTTCTAAATAGACTGAGTAAATTTCTTTTAGTACTTTAATTAAAAAACTTCCCGAACCAGAAGACGGATCTATGATTTTAATATTCTGTAGTTCTTTCCATTTTAACTTTGCTTTTTCATAATCAGTCTGATCTAAACATTGGATGAGTTCTTCTTTTGTATCTTTAAAAAGATGAGTCACCAGATTTTCACTCATGTATTTGGTGATTGTTTTAGAAGTGTAATAAATTCCAGAATCTTTTCTGCTTTCTGCAATCCAGCTTTCGTATGCTTTTCCAAATACGTCTTCATCTATCTGTCTGTAGTTATAGTGTATTAGCCCCTTGCCAAAAACTCTGTCCCACTTTCCAAAACCAAGAACTGTTTCAAATGTATTTTTGAACTTGTTGACATTAGCCTTATCTTTATCTATGAACTCCCAGATTTTAATTCTAAATAATTCTGTGTCATAGAATTCATAAAACCAGTCTTCAATTTCTTTAAAAAAATAATTAAAGACTACCGTATTTCCTTTCACATACCAATCTTCGTATTTTTTAGTGTAAGAATCTTCAAAGAACTTAAACGGTATTAGCCCAAAGTCTTCTAACGTTTTGATAAAAATAATTTTATTTAATAAGGTGACAATCAACTCATCTTTACTGAGAGTAGAATGACTTAAATATTTGATTTCTTGTAATTCTTTATTCCATTTCTTCAAGTCAGAAAAAAATTGATCTTCTAAATTAGCAAGCGGAGTTCTACTCTCAATTCTTCGGATATAATCCCAAACATTTCCAACAGATAAATATTCTGTGATAAACGAAAAGAATTTTCCCTCGTAAAATGGTTTAAAATCTAAAATCGCTTCTCTGTTAAAAATAAATAATTCTTTTAAATTTGTTAAAATTACAAAGTCATTTTTGCCTTTTAAGTATTTTGAAATTTGAACTGTATGCTCTGTATAGACAAGAGTATTTTTACGAAGACTTTGAACTGATTTGTTTAGGTGGTAGGATGGTTTTAACTCAATGAGTACAGGATTACCGATGTTTTCCTCAATGAAAAAATCAATAAAGCCGTCTGCAACCTTGACTTCTGGGTAGGTATGCAATTTCAAAATATCTTTACAAATTGATTTGAATAACTCAGATGTTGCTGTTTCTGGTTTTACTTTATGAAGGAGTTGATTAAAATAATCTTTTAATGGCTCATAGTTAATTTCTTCTAATTTGTTTTTTATATCATCGTATGGAATCATTTCAGAAGAAAGATATTTATCAACTTCTTCCATCATTTTTATTTTATATTCATTAGAACTTGAAATTAGTATATCCATAATTTTAACTGAAAATTATTATAATTTTACTGTCTATATATTTATTACCCAGATTTCTAATCTCGTTTCACTCGATTAGAAATTTGAGGTAGATAAGGATTTCCTACATTTGGCAGGCTCAGTACAAGTGTCGGCGACTTGGGGATAATCACCCCAAACCCCATTTTTAGTTAATTTTCAAAACCCTATCTAATTCAAAATTTCTCATTCAAAATTCTTAATTAAATTACATACCCGCCTACAAGATCCAAAAGAAAACTTGGTATAGCAGTTTCAAAGAAAATTTCATTTCCACTGTAGGGATGTTTAAAACGAATAGAAAGAGAATGAAGAGCAAGTCGCAAATATTTTTTTTTGTCGTCACCGTATTTTAGGTCGCCTACGATTGGGTGGTGTTCGTCTGCAAAATGAACTCGGATTTGGTTTTTTCTGCCTGTTAGTAGATTTACTTCGACTAGCGAATAATTAGGAGTATCCTTTAGCACTTTATATTGAGTATGTGATAACTTTCCAATCGACTGGTCTTTTGTGGAATAGACTTGGAGTGCTTTGTTTTCGGTTAAGTAGGAGCTAATGGTTCCTTCTTGTTTTTCCCATTTTCCATGTGTGACTGCTACGTATTTTTTAGTAGTAGTATCCCAGTTATCCTGTAGATTTAATTTTGCTGACTCTGTTTTGGCAAATACTAATATGCCGGAGGTATCGCGATCTAGTCTATGAACAATGAAGATTCGATTCTTGGATTTGAAATTTCCTTTCTTTACGTAGTCAGTGAGAGAAGCGTAGGCGGTTTTTGCTTTTTCGGATTCTGTGGCTATTGTGAGTAATCCGCTAGGTTTATTGACAACGAGTATGTCTCTATCTTCATGAATGATTTCAAGTCCTTTGGGTAGAAACTTTGTATTGCCTTTTGCGTTTTTTGTCATACTATAACTGAATTCTTAGCTAGAGGCTAAATACGAAGTTATTTATTTTTTTCTGAAAAAGGATTTTCGGGAGGTTTTGAAAGCCAAACATGCCAACGAAGGAAAATCAGTATTGTTTGAAAAAAATAAATGGTTTCCCATACAGGTTTGAATTACCCTCATTCTGTTAGAAATTCTTTTGGATGTTTTAAAATTTGAGAGCCAGGCTTGTTCGATTTTTCAGGGCATTGTCCTTGTTTATATTCAAGTAAACACTGTAGAACTCTCGAATTATCACAATCTGTTTTTTCTTTTGTCCCTATTTCATAGTTATTACATGAGTAAGCGTTACAAACTCCATCCCAAGTTATCGCTATATTTTCTTGCTGGCAAAATTCCCTTTCTGAAATTGTTGGGTCACAATTATAGAATAAAAATAACAGAAAAAGGAATGCTATTACTACCATATTAATTGTAAAAGCCGTTTTTCTTCTAGCACTAGAACCGATTCTCATACAATTCTATTAACTCCAATTCTAACAAATTTAAAATCTAGTCTTTAGAGTGTAAATAAAAATTAGTCTACAAATTTTTCCTTATCTTAACTTTGCAGTATTGAACTCGCTTTGCTAATTTCTCCGTGACTCTGTGCCTCTGTGGCAAATCTTCTCCTTAAAAATTTCTATTTTCTGAAAATAATGAATTGTAATTATGAGAATATTCGATACTTGTTTGCCGAAATAGATATAGGGAGACTTTTAAAAAAGTTTGGAAAAAGATCAGTTAAAACTATTTCTAGATGAGAGTTACGAAACTCTAAATTCTCTGGATAAACAATTAATCCTACTTGGTAAGAACATTGACCAGAGAGAATACCTAGATACCATTCATGCTAATTTTAAAACCTTTTTGGATTCAGCCAAACTATTTGGATTCCATAAGTTAGGCTCGATGACTCATATCGGGGAAAGGCTGATTGATCATTTACGCTCATCGGAATATGACCTGAGCAGTGAAATTATAACAATTATTTTAAAACTCAATTTTAGCATTCGAGACATTATCTTTGCCATTGACGAAACAGGAAAAGAGCCACAATTAATCAACTCTAGTATGGTGAGTGATATTGAGGAGCTTATCACTAAACAGGAATCGGGGGAAGAGTTTATTGTCGCTTCGAGTGATGATGAAGATGACAGATCCACTCGCGTTTCTTCCACTGACATTCCCATTGCGATGACTCCTATTTTCACGGAAAATGAAATTATGGATAGCCTGATGAATTCTATCATCTCGCTTTTACAAACCCAGATCCAAATCAAAGAAATCGCAAACCAAGATAAAAGTTCTCCATTAGATAGTCATTCTAGAAAATTAGAATTATTGACCAGAGATTTATATACCCAAGTTCATAAAGCAAAGACTAAGACACTCGGAACACTTCTTCATAATTTTGATAAAGTAGTTTCTGATATTGCACAAATGCAGGACAAACAAGTTTCTTTTTCTATCGAAGGTGGAGAGAAAGAATTAGATACACGGATGCTCGATATTTTGCGCAACTGCCTGATTCATATCATCAAAAATTCGGTAGAACATGGAATCGAAATGCCAGAAATTAGAACCGAACTTGGTAAGTCCCCTATGGGCGAAATTCAGCTCAAGGCGTTTCATCATGGAGAATTGTTTTATATTAAGATCAAAGATGATGGAGCAGGAATTGAACCAATTCGTGTGAAACGTAAACTTATCGAGAAAAATTTGCTTTTAACAGAAGAAGCAGAGAGGCTAACAGACCAAGAGGCGATAGATTTTATTTTTCGGGAAGGATTTTCTAGCTCTAAGTCCTCTGCTGGTTTGGATATCGTTCGTTCCAATATCGAACAGATTGCAGGCAAATTTTATATCTATAAAAATACTCCAAACAAAGGAGTGGAATTTCACATTACGCTTCCTTTGATTGATGAAATAGTTCCTTCCGTAGTTGTTTCAGTTGGAACGGAGAAATATATCATTACCCGTGCGAATCTTTACGAAATCATGCAGTTAGAAAGTGATACATTTATTAGTACGCTAGAAGTGATAAATGGGTTTCCTACTTATAAACATAGAGGAGATTTGATTCCAATTATTTATCTATCGCAAATTATAAAGTATGAGGATAACAAAGAAGTTGCGGATAGACAAAAAGACTTAGGCAAAAAAATTTCTATTCTGATTATAGAAGTCAATCAGTTCAAATATGGACTACTGGCTGATCAAGTAGAAGATATGAACGAAGTTGTAGTGCGTCCTTTGAATTTTGAAATTAAGAACGTATACCTTTTTTCTGGACTTGCCATTTTAAAAGACGAAACCCCTGCTTTAATCCTAGATGTGGGAGAAATCATGCGGGTTCACTTGAAGAACTTAGATTTAACTAGTATTGCCGAAGAGGAGATGGACGAACAATGAAAAAGTTTTGCACATTTCTAATTAACGGGAATTTTTTTGGATTAGATGTTTCTAAAGTGTTTGCGCTTGTTAAAAATGTTCCAGTCATTCGAGTTCCTCTTGCTAGTCGTTTTGTGAAAGGCTTGATTCAATATAGGGGACAAATTATTACTGTCATAAGTGTTCGTAAAGTCTTTGATCTTCCAGAAATTGAGTTAGATGAAAATTCGGCTCACGTAATAGTTCGCACAAAATATGGACTTGTAAGTTTTCTGGTCGATGAATTAAAAGATATTGAAGAAATTACTCGAAATATTAGGATTGAAGTTCCTAAAGTAATTCAGGGAGTAGACAGATACTTTGTATCCCAAGCTTACCGAATAGACGAAACACTTCTTTTGATTTTGGACTCTGAAAAGGTGGTAGAATTTAGGTCAGATAGAATCTCTTAAATTTTGGTAATAGATATGAGAAAAATCGTCATTAACAATCAAAAAGGCGGAAGTGGTAAAACTACAACTGCTGTAAATTTATCTGCGGCTCTTGCAGAAAAAGGGAAGCGTGTGCTTCTAATTGACTTAGATCCGCAAGCATCTGCTTCTATTTGGCTGGGGCTTTATAATTCAGTTCAAGATAAGGATTTATTTGATCTTCATGCGGGTCCTGAATTGATTCCTGAACTTGCTCAGAAGACAAAGGTCAAGAACTTGGAAATGATTCCATTTATTCCACTCAAGGGTAAATACTCCAAGGAAATGAAAGAGCATCCGAATAAAGCATCTATTCTCAAGAATAAATTTGCTGCTATTGATCCTAAACGTTGGGATTATGTGATCTTTGATTGTTCGCCAGGTTTAAACCTTACTACATTAAATGCGATGGGTGCAGCTAACGAGATTATCATTCCAGTTGTGGCACAGTCGCTTGCATTGTACGGAGTGCTTTCTTTACTTGATACACTTGAGTCTGTGCAAGCTAAGTTAAATCCTGATTTAGTGATTACTGGAATTTTACCATGCAGAGTAGATCAGAACGTGAAACACAACATGGAAATTGTAGACATACTAATTGAAAAGTTTGGGGTTTTGGTTTATAACACATATATTCGAGAAGATATAAAATTAGCTGAATCTCCAAGCTTTACTCAGACGATATTTCAATATGACCACAAAAGTCTAGGTGCGAACGACTACAGAGCATTTGCCGCTGAAGTTATCGCTCAAGAAAATAAAAGATAGGAATTTACTATGAATGACAGAAAAACGATCGGAAATAATCCCTTTGCAACCATTAAGTCGATTAAACCTCCCGTAAAGGAAGGAGCTCCAAACAATGGGGGATCAGAGATTTCTAATGTAGTTTATACCTTAGGAGATACGATTCATGAATTCTCCGAAATGGCAGAGGATCTAAATAAAAATTCCAGTAAATTGGAAAAACAGACCAACCAAGCTTCCAACGCTTCCAAACAATTAAGCCACAACGTAGTAGCGATGGGAAGTTCTCTTGAAAAATTAAAGTCAGGAATTAAAAAGATTTCTGCAAGTTCTGCCAATTCAACAAAATCATCTGTCTCTGCATTAAAGTCAGCAGATTCTACAAATGCAGTATTCTCTAACCTTCTGGAAAGTAGTAAGGATTTAGACAAGATTGACAAAGTAGTAGCTGGTCTTGCACAACAAATCAACCTTTTTGCACTTAATGCTAGTATCGAAGCTGCAAGAGCTGGTGAGGCGGGTAGAGGTTTTGCGGTTGTTGCTAACGAAATCAAAGAACTCGCAAAAGAAACCAATAAAATTGCGGATGATATTCGTTACAAAATTGAGAATTTTTACCAAGACTCTAAAAAAGCAGTTGAGTCTTTAAACGAAATCTCAAGTCAATTGCTATCCATAAAAAATAATCAGAATTCGATAGATCTTTCTTTGGAAGAACAAAATAATTCCATTACTGAAATCGCGAAAAACTCCTCGAATGTAGTAAAATCTTCGAATAGTGTGACTGATAATATTTTAAATGTATACAAATTAGCAAAAATTGCCTCTGAAGGTACCGAAAAGTCTCTTCGTTATTCCAATACTCTCGCAAACTTAACTAACGATTTAAAGACTTTACTCGATAATAAATAAAGGCGAATGAAAAATTTTCGCCAAATCTTAACCCAATAGGGGCATTCAAGGTTTCATGTTAAAATTATGTCATAAAGCAGGGATTATCGTACGCAATCAATTAAGGCATTTAAAGATTACCATGCGAAGGCGTAGGGCACTCAGTGCAGGGCGGAGTGAACACCGAGGACACCGATATAAGCTCGGAGTTTTCAAATTTATTGTCGCTTACACGATTGGTGGATTCAGTGTAAGTAAAAGTTTATCAGTGTTAGCTCTTCTAATCCTACTTTTCGTATTACAGCCGTTAGCCCCAACTGAAGAGTTACCAGAATTTAGGCTTGGGAAAGAGCAGGCTCGTACTTATTTCAAACAGGGTTTGGTTTATTTGCACAATTACCAATACAATGCAGCTCGCGAGAGTTTTATTGCAGCCCTCGCGATTATGGGTGATTTTAAACTCGCACGTAAATATCTTTCTGATGCAAACTATCTGAGTGGTGAATGGCAAGAGAGTTTAAGTGAACTTGAAATCATCGAAGCCTCGGGTAAGATGAATCAGATATGGAAAAACCGAGCTGAAATTTTACGACTTCATATTGCAGGTGTTGGGAAAAATGATAGTTTAACTTTCTACAAACATATTTCAGGGGATGAGAATCGCGGCTATCGTTTCCGAAACCCAACAGATATTTTATTTGATGAGGAAGGGAACTTATTCGTATTAGCCTTTGATACAGCCAATATCATCAAGATGGATACAAATGGTTTTCCAGTTGGAAATTACAAAGGAAGTTTCGGGCGAACATTTGAAGGTCCGATGTTTTTTACCTATCACAAGGGAAACATTTATGTAAGTGATTTTGCATCCGACAGAGTATATGTTTTAAATGACAAAGGATATTTTCAAGAGAGATTTGCGGGCAAAGGATCTGAACCCGGACTTTTTTATGGTCCGACTGGAATTGCTGTTTCTGAAAAAGATATTTTGTACATTGCCGATTCGGGAAACAATCGAATTCAAAAGATGAGTCTTGATGGTAAGTTTATTTCTGAATTTGGTCGGGAAGGTAGAGGAAAATTAAAAATGCCTTCTGGTCTTACGATTGAGGATAATCTTGTGTATGTCGCTGATAAAGGTAATAAACGAATTGCCGTATTTGATGATGAAGGAAATTTCATAAAAGACTATACACATGCCAATATGACTGTTCCACGCTCTGTAAAATTCTACAAAAAAAGAATGTATGTGGCAGATGAACAAAACGGTCTTATGATCTACAATTTAGATAGTGATAAATGGACTAAGATTACAAGTTTTAGAGATGAGACCGGAAAGTATGTAAAACTTCTTCGTTCTTTTTCTAGCGCCTACGATGCAACTGGCTCTCTTTATTCTATTGATTACGATAGGCATAGAGTAGACGTGTTTGCTCCTAAAAATACTCTCACTTCCAATTTGAATGTTTACATTGAAAGAGTTGAGCTTGGACGTTTTCCAGATGTGTCCCTTTTTGTAAGAGTTAGGAATCGAAGTAAGCAGGATTTAACAGGAATTAGCCGCACAGGATTTAGAATCACAGAAAATGAAAATGTGTATCCGCTAGTTGGGCTTGCTAAGATGAAGCAGTTCAATGAGAATATGAGTGTTGCTTTAATTTATGAAAATAGTAAAAAGATGAGTGAATTCTCTAAGAACTTGGATGGAGTGCTCGGTAGTTTTTTTAATTCTATTACCGTTAAGGACAAAGTCGAAGTTATCCGCGCTGGGAAAGATGCAGAGAAAATTTATTCGTTTGGTTATTCCCCTCTCGATATTTATGCAAAAATTAGAAAATCAGAACCGACCGATGTAAATATTAACTTTGGAAAATCTCTATATCAAGGGATTGGTGACTTAGTTCCCGAGCTTGGACCTAGAGCAGTTGTTATGCTTGTGTCTGGTGAAGTTTTACCTAATGCGTTTAATCAGTATACTGTTCTTAGAAATATTCAATATGCAAATGCACATGGAATTCCAGTTATTATACTTTCTCTTTCGGATGAAGGAGAAATGGCTGCGGTTTACAGGGATATTGCGAATCGCACAGGTGGGATGTTTTTAAAAATTCCAGGAAGTCCAGAAGAGACGAATCTGTATAAATTTATCAAATCTAAACAGGATAAGAGATATATTGTTTCTTACAAAAGTAAGTTAAATCCAGATTTGGCTGGAAGATACATTGATGTTGAGATTTCTGCTTTTTATAGAGATGTAGTAGGGAGGGCGCAGTCAGGTTTCTTTGTGCCAGAAAAACAATGATAATATCTAAACAAAATATTCTTTTGAGTTCAATGGCATTAATTTTAAAACTGTTTGTTTTTTCTCTTTGTTTAACTTTTCCAATTCTATCTCAAGAAAAAGAAGCTGGCGAATACATCCTATTAGGCGATAAATTTTTAAAAGAAAAAAATTACAGAGAAGCACTTGTAAATTATAAGTCTGCATTAATTAAAAATTCTGGCTCTATAAAGGCTAATCTTGGTTTTGCGAAAAGTTCCCTTTCACTTGGTTCTAGGTTAGATGCGGAAATTGGATTTAAAAGAACTTTAGAATTAGATTCTAAAAATAAAGAAGCAATCGCTGGTCTTGCTGAAATTCAAGCGGATTTAGGAAAGTTCAAAGAAGCAGAAGAGCTTTTAGAATCCTCTTTGAAAGAAGAACCTTACAACCCTGAGTTACTTTTGGCAAGAGCATCTGTTTTGCTTAAAGCGGGTAAGAATAAGTTGGCGCTTATTAAGCTAGAGGAAGCCAAAAAAAGAGTAGTTCAAAATTATGAATTCAAATTACTCATGGCAAGAGCTTATATTGCGAATCAGAATTTCAAAAAAGCAAATCACATTGTAGATGAGTTAATTTCTAAACATCCAGAGAATCCTAATTCATTTAATCAAAAGGCAATTTTAAATTTTGAGATGTTAAAAGAATCTACTGACGCTCACCGGCTAATGAAAGAAACCTATACCATACTTCATACTGCTCTAGCTCTAGACGGAGATAATTTTGAAAGTAAACGTCTTTTGATAAAAAACTTACTTTGGCTTGGGAAATATGACTCCAGTGAAAATCCAGAAAAATATTTAGAAGCAAAAAAGTATACGCAAGATTTACTCCAAGATTTTCCAAACGATCCATATCTTCAATATATTTTAGGATACGTTAGTCATAAACTAAATCAAGGAGAAGAGTCTGCGGAAAGTTATTTAAAACTTTTAGAATTGCAAGAGCTTAATGAACTAGGGCGTTTTTCGGCAGAAAATTATGCAGTATCAAAGTTAAACGAATACCACGCACTTAGAACTAATTTAGGAAAATATCGTTTAGAGAGATATAGATTTACCAAAAAAGAATTTTTATATAATGAAGCATTCTTTCATCTCAAACGCGCAGAAAAGTTAATTCCAAATAATAATGAATTGAAACAAGAACTAGCAGAATACTATTATTCTAAAGGTGAATTGTATCAGTTACTTTTATTTTTAATTCGAAGTAGAGATAATAATGTGGATGATATGAAAATACATAATCGTTTAGAAAATGTATTTCATAAATTCAAACAAACAATTGTTTTTCGTGAAGGATTTACTGACCAAACAGGTAGGGTTAATTTTTCTATTAGGACAGAGCCTGAGATTTTTGTATTTGATCCCGAACCCGAAAAAGGTTTGTTTACCTATCCTGATGCGAGTCTACAAATTGGGAATGCAGTTAAATTTGCTCTTAGCCTAGAGCCTCGATTAAAATTGATTTCAGGTGCAGAAGAAAAATTGATTCGAGATCTTATCAAAGAAAAAAAAGGTATAGAGGCGTATACAGAATCTGTTTATTATACACCGGATTCGTTGAGTTATCTAAATACACAGCGCAAAAGGGATAACATTATCCGCTACATTGCTTTCGGAACATTCGCAGAAGAAAAGAATACTATTTCTGTTAAATACAAATTGTACGATAGAGTAAGTGGAAAAATTATTGATACAATCTCTACAAAAGCTGTAAACAGGAATGCGCTCGCAGAAATTTCTATGAGAATTGCAAAACGTATATCTCTTGCGATTCCTTTAGATGCGAGGATAATTAAGATTAACCAGGATAGAGTAATTGTTAATATCGGTTCGAAGGATGGAATAAAAAAAGATCATACATTGGAAGTAATTCATTCTGGGACAGAAAATATTAAAATGAAAATAGTTTCGATTGATGAATATGTTTCTGAGGCAGTTCCAGAAAATTTAGATTGGAAGAAGAATTTGAGCCTTAAAGATAGAGTAGTTGTTACAGGGATACGAGTTAATGAGCCAGACTACCAAGAAAAATAAAATTAATACAACTGCGGCAAAAGGCAAATCAATTAGTCTACCCAAAAAAAAAACAAAGATAGCTAGTTTTGAAATCTTAAATCCGGCAACTCTAACAAAAATTGGAGAATTACCGTTGTATACCCCCGAGATGGTGGAAGAAAAAATTTTACTTGCAAAAGAGGCGCAAGTCATTTGGGGAGAAAAGTCTCTTCGTGATAGATCTGAAGAGCTAATTTTATTTAGAAAGTTTTTGGCTAATAATAAAGAAGAAATGATTTCTTGTATTTGTAATGAAACTGGAAAAACTAAAATGGACGCCCTTTTAGAAGTATTTACTACCTTAGAGTCCATTGATTATATTGCCAAAAAGGGAATAAAAATTTTAAGCAATGAAAAAAGGTCATCTGGTCTTATTGGTTTTAAAAAATGTTATGTGAACTACCAAGCCTATGGTGTTGTAGGAGTAATTGCACCTTGGAATTATCCTCTAATTTTAAGTATCATTCCTACTATGAATGCACTTATGGCAGGAAATACAGTTGTAATTAAACCTTCAGAGGTTACACCTTATACTACTCTAAAAGCGTTAGAGTTTTTTCAACGAGCTGGTCTTACTAACGGCATACTACAAGTAGTCACAGGTAAAGAAAGTGTAGGGGCTACTCTTGTTAATTCTCCAAATACGAATATGATTTGTTTTACTGGATCTACAGCTACTGGAAAAATCATAGGCGAAGCTTGTGGTAGAATGTTAAANNTCAAAGGAAGAATTTCCAAGTGTTGGTTCGATGACTCTTCCTAGACAAGTGAACATTGTTGAATCTCATTACAAGGACGCTAAATCAAAAGGAGCTTTTTTTGTAGCAGGCGGCAAACGCGTATTAACCGAAAAAGGACTTTTTCATGAGCCAACCATAATCATAGGTGTAAATCACCAAATGAAAATTATGAAAGAAGAAACTTTTGGACCTGAAATTTCTGTTATGGAGTTTAATACTGAGGAGGAAGCTATTTCTTTGGCAAATGATTCTGATTATGGACTAAGTGCATCTGTATGGACAAATGATTCTAAAAAAGCAAAACGAGTTGCACAAAAAATACAAGCTGGTTCTGTTTCAATTAATGATGTGATTATAAATTATACAATGTCCGACTTACCATTTGGTGGATTTAAAAAAAGTGGTCTTGGTCGCGTTCATGGTCCCGAAGGATTACGCGCGTTTGCCCAAGTCCAAGCAATTAGTTCAAATCGCTGGTTTTGGAGATTTACAGACGAACTCTGGTGGTTTCCTTATTCTAAAAAAATCTATAGTTATATAGCAAGTGCTGTAAAATTTTTATTTGGTTAAATACAATGTTTCGAGTCAGCATTTTTCTAGTTTTTATTTTACTTTTAACGAATCCAATTTTTTCCGAAGAAAAAGAAACTCTATCTTTAGAAACTTCTAAAGTATTTTTCTCACCTAATTTTGATGATGTAAATGATACTATGATTTTTCAAATCAAGTATTCTGGGTCTCGTATTCCTGTGGATTGGAAAATTCATATAGCCGATGAATCAGGGAAAATAGTAAAACATTTTTCGGCAGACTTACGACATAAAAGAAAAAGTGGTTTTTACAAATATCTTTTTTCTAATGAAAAAGAATTAGAACCTGTAAAAGTTAAACTTCCTGAACAGGTAGAATGGTTAGGGAATGATAACTTTGGAAAAATTCTTTCTGACGGACGTTATATTTATCAGATGAAAATTTCTTTTTTGGATAAAACAGAAATTAAATCTAAACCGGTTTATATATATTTAGACTCAATTAGCCCGTATGCGCGACTAAGTTCGGATAACCGCTTTTTTACGCCTAATAACGATAAGCTACTAGATCAACTTACTATAAAACAAGATGTAAATGCCGAGCCAACAGATAGATGGAGTGGTGCTTTTCTAAATGAAAAAGGAGAAGTGGTTCGTACTTTTTTATGGGACACAAAAACAATTCCTAAAATTTTAATTTGGGATGGAAAAGACGACAGGGGAATTTTACAAGATGAGGGTATTTATTCCTATCAATTAGTCGGTGCAGATTTTTCTCAAAACCAACTGACCACTAAGTTGGATAATATTTATTTGAGTAGAGGCTCTGAGAATGTAGACATTCAGGCAAATTTAACAACATTTTCGCCTAACGGTGATCGAATAAAAGATACTATTAGTTTTAGACCAATTTATTTAGAAAAAAATGTGGCTAATTGGGAGTTTGTCCTATTTCAGAAAAATGGGGAAAAAGAGGAAAATGTAAAAGTATTTTCCGGCGAAACTATTCCTGACAAAATAGATTGGGATGGGAAAAATTCTAACGGTAAAATTGTATCAGATGATACTTATTTTTTTAGATTTAAAATTACTGCTGGATCTAAAACACTTAAATCTCCAGAAAGAAAAGTTGTAGTAGATACAACAGATAAAAAAATTTACTTCGGCTTGTCTTCAAAAACATTTACTCCAGATGGAGATGAAAATTTAGATCTTCTGGAAATATTTCCAGAGTTAGATCATTTCTCTATCAAAACTTGGAAACTTTCCATCTTACACAATTATGAAATAGATGGGAAGAAAAAAACTAAAGTGATTAAAAAGTGGAAAGGAATTGGAAACCCAGCCAAAAGAATTATTTGGGATGGATATGCGGATAATGGCGTGTTAATCGGTTCCCTTAGTAATTTAGAATTACATTTCTCTTTTAGAAATGAATTAAACGAATTACAATTTTACAAAGTAAAAGAATTTAATACTGGAATTTTAGTTACTCAAAAAGACGATAAACTCAGAATCTCTATTCCCGAATCTATTCTAAAAAAAGATGAATCTAGCATCTTGAGTGATGTAAAAAAAATCATCTCCCTATACCCAGGCTACAAAGTCCAAATCCAAACTCATTCCAAACAACCTGGCGACGATAAACTCAATATGAAAAAAACAGAAGCACGCGCCAAAGATTTATTTAAAAAAATGTTTAATCGAGACATGGACTTCGATCGTTACACCTACCAAGCCTACGGAGAAGTAGAACCGTTATTCTATGACGAAGACGAATACAAACAAGAAATGAACGACCGCTTCGATGTACTTCTGACTTTGCCAGAGCCTAGTAAGAAGAAGTAATTTCAAAGATTACCACCGATGGACACCGATTAACACAGATAAAAGATACGATAGTAATTTAGCATTTGTAATTTGGTTTGAATTTATATCATTTTTTATCGGCGTTAAAATCCTTGAATTACAACTTCCCCACAGCCTTACGAATATAGGCTGGAACGTCTGTTAGACGTTTGTATTTTTTGATAGTGCCATCGGGCATGGTGAGATAGTAGATTCCATTGATTACTTCTAAAAAATAATCATCGTTTTTCTTTGCGAGTCCTGACCTGTTGTCTAATTCCTTAACCATTTTTTGAAATTGGATTGGAACTTCTGACCACGATTTATAAAAGCTGACTTTGCCTTTATGATTTACAGTATAAGTTCCATTTTCATGGACTATTTTTGTGCCAAGGTAATCGAATATTTCTAAAATGGATTGTTCTGTTTTTGGTTTAGAAGAGTCAGTTCCGGATTCTACTTGTTGAACGATTTTTTTTCTTTTACTTCCTGAGCGTAAGTAAAGTAAAATAAGAACTACAAACGCAACAAAGAGAGATATGTAGAGGGTAATTTCTGTTAGCTGTAACTGACTATTCACTTTTACATCCCCCGTATTTTGAAGTTGGTTCTATAATTGATAGAGGTGCATAAAAATGGAGTGGGGTTTGAGACATTCCAATCTCCGCAGAGTTTTGTGTAGATTGCTTGCACACAGGCATCTACTTCTGTTTTGCGAGCTTCACCGGGGATATAGGCTGTTAGTCGATGTGTAAAATTGCACTGTGCGTCTTTGATGGCAAATGCGACTATGATCTTTGAGTTTGCCTCTGCGATTGAATAATACAAGTCATTCGTATCAGCGCAGTAAGAAAAGATAAACAAAACTAAAAGTATGATTTTTTTGTTCGTGTACATAAAATATGAGATTACAATCTACTAGCTAATTCTTTTGTCAACTTTATCATTCCACATACATTGAGATGAGTATAATCTTTAAAGTCACCGTTTGAGAAAGTGGAAGGTTCTATTTTGAGTATACTTTTTTCTCCGAACTTTTGTGTTATTTCCTGAAGGTTTTGTTGGATGGGCGAGGCTGGATTTTGTGAACCAATTTTTTCTTCTGCTTCTTCGGAAAATGGAACGTAGAGAAAATAAATTTGAAATTGATGTTCTTTGGCGTATTCTCCAAGTTTTATCCAAGTTGGAAGAGCTTCTTTTCTTGGAATTAAAAAGGCAGCTTCGATTCCAGTTGGAAGAGAAAGTGGATCTTTTCTTTCGATACATTGCCCTGTAAAATTTGAAAACTCTCCCCATTCAAAATAGAAATTTTCCTTCCAGAGAGATTTTTCTAGAAAATCATTTTTTTCTTTGTTTAAAAATAAATTTCCGAAAAATCCTACATCTAAAAAAGAACTGATTTGGTTGTTATGCCCAATTCCATCTGATCCTGGAATGAGTTTTACTTCATTGGAAAAATTTCCATTTAGTTTTAAAATAGGAAATATTTGTAGAAATAAATAGTATAGGTTGCCCGAAAGATTTTTCAGATAAAATTGATTCAGATTTTTATCAAAAAGCATTTGAGTAGAAAAAGGTTGAAAATTGAGAGAAAGAGTTTTGTGGGAATCTACAATTATATTTTTAGAAGTTGTGACAGGAGAAATATTTACGATTAGAGTTTTGAATTTTACTTTGGACTTTTCAAATTCTAATAGAGATTTGTAAATTCCTTCCGGTTGTTCGGATGGACGCGGATAATAAAGAATATCCGATGGAGTTCCTTTTTCACTGAGTAAGTTTTGTAAAATCTTAGGATGGATTCCACTCATGAGTTGGCTATCTCCTAAAATAGCTAAGTCATATTCTTTAGGAGTAAATTCTCTTTTTCCGATTGTGTGCCAGATATAAGAAGTTTTTTCGCTGTATTTTACTAGAACACGATAAAGAATTTGAGATAGAATAGAAAAGAAAATCAAAAATAAAATGAGTTTGTTCTTAGAAAAATGCATTGATTCTATTTTTATTAAAGGCAAAATTTCAGCAAATCAAATCTATAGACTTGTTGCTAAATAGAGCAGAGAGAGCGATTTCAGGGGTTGTGTAAAAAGATATGCCACAGAGGCACTGAGTCACAGAGGTTAATAATATATTAGACGTTATTGCAAGATTATACGGATACGCAGGAAGTTTATTTAATATCTTAGAAAAAAATTCAATAAACTCTCTGTGTCTTTGTGGCAAAATTTTTGTTTTTACACAGTCCCTGAAATCATTTATAATCTGATTTACCGACAAGTTTAATGTAAAAACTATATAGACCGATAAAAAAATAATGAATCCTTTAAGAAGAACAATATTTCTAATAAGTGTTACGCTTTCTTTAAACTTTTCCGTAACTGCAAAACCAATTGTATTTTACAAACCAGGGGATCATCTTTATGTCCTTGCAAAATCTGGATTGAATTTAAGAGATAAACCTTCTAAGAATGGGCGATTTTTACAAATTATTCCATTTGGTAGTTCTACTCTTGTCCGACAAATTACAGATAAAGAGTATCAAGTGGATGGGATTTACGGGTTTTGGGTTAAGGTGATTGCAGATGATAGAGAAGGGTATTTGTTTGATGGTTATTTGTCTTCGTATCCTCCGCCTATAGCAGAGGTTTCTAGTAAATCAATTCCAACTCTAAAACAATATGCAGAAAAGTTTTTACCAAAGGGAGTTAAAGTTACAGAATCTACGGATGATACTTTGGTAACAACGTCTACTCTTATTTTGCCGCTAGNNCTTGCATCTGGCGGAATGGTAACGCTTGTCGTCACTGATCTTGGCAATCTTGGAGTTGAAATCAAAACAATATTATCCGCTCCGTAAGGATATGCCACAGAGGCACAAAGACGCAGAGAGTTTTGGGATTGCGCTATTTTTATTATTCGAATTAAAGAGAGCTTATGAAAAATTTGAATTCATTTATCATATTGTAATATAATAACCAAGACTGAATTACTAAAATATACAATGTATTGTGAAATAGACTCTCTTTAAATCTCTCTGTGTCTTTGCGCCTCTGTGGCAAAAAATTATTCACCAGAACATTTACGATTGTTTTGCTAGTTTTAGAATTTTTCCAAATGCGCTTAGTACTAGAATTGTTTTATTGTCTTCGTTTCTTACATGAACGCGAATGGGGGAGCCTGTGTATTTACTTTCTTGTACATTTTCAGCTACTGGATTTTGGGCAGTGATTGATTCTCCGTAAAGGATAATTTTCTTTTTATCGACTTTGTATTTTCCAGTGATCGAAGTTTCATTTTTTCCTGCGTCTTGGTGTAATGCTTTGGTGAGATGAAAATAATAAGTATCTTCACCAGATCCATCTTTTTCTACATTTAGATTTAACTCGTAGATTTCATTGGTATTTTCTGACTTCGCAGTATAGGTCCCTTCGATTTCATCCGATGCGAAAAGTCCTATTGTAAAAAGAAAACCTGCCAGAATAAAAATTGTTTTTAACATTTTTTCCTCCTTTGGAATTAGGAAGGAGAATTATAATTTATTGACTAAATTTGGCAAGTAATTTTTTCTCACAGGAGTAGGGGGGTTGTGTAAAAGCATTGCCACGGAGGCACAGAGTCGCAGAGAAATGCGGTTTCTTGGCATTCTGCGCTCAAAAATTTATGCTTTTACACAAATCCCTACATTTTATACAAATCGCCGCCGCGCTTTCACTAGGGTCAATTGCTAACACTAGTATAAAGGAATAAACATACCCACTAATGAACAACCAACCGAAGAGAATTCAGAGGAAATTCCCCTAATCGTAGACCCTGCCATTATCAATAGAAGTGCTAAAGAGTTTTCTGATTCTATTCTTTCCGGTGATTTATACAATGAATTAAAATGAGAGGGTAAGAAGGAGTAAATGTAATTAGACTTACTACACGAAGTCGAAGAACTTCACTGCAAATTGGCAGAAGTCTACAATTGTATCCTTGTCTAAATCAAATTCTTTTCGATTACCTAAATAGTTTTTAGATTCTGGCGTAATCTCTTCCCCTTCATCTAACTCCTGCACAGAAATACATTTTATATGCTTCTTTGAAACTAAAATAATATATGCATTCTCGTAAGGATAATCTTTTGGTAGGTTTTTACGTGAAAACTCTTCATTAGCTCGAAATTTTACTTCTATAAAAAATACTTCTCCTGTTTTCGTATGTTGAATTACAAAATCAGGCATTCTTCTAATTTGCTTTGCTGTTTCACTTTTCACACCCTTTAAGAGAGTCATGATTCCCGGAATCGTATTTTCCATTCCATACCTAAATACACTATAACCTAAATTTAAAAATAATTCTTGAATTAATGTCTCTGCTATTCGACCCTTGATTATGCTTTCCGTATACTTCTTCTTACCCTCAGAAAGTCCCGTAACTTCATCTTCAAATTCTTCTTCCTCTTCTTCGTGTGCTTTACTTTCTTTATAACACTTAGGACAAAGACCACCTTTATATTTTGTATAACTTCCACACTCTACACATTCTGCCATTGGTTACTCCTTGTTAGTTTCAATTAGTATTATTTTTTAGTTTTTTTCTTAAACAATGTCAACGCTACAATTCGTCATTATCCTGAATCGCCTGTAAAATTTTAAGCTTTAATTGTTCATCGTTATCATAGTCTTCAAAAAGAATAGATTCTATGATTTCTTTCAACAAGTCTTTATTGATTTTACCTGCGGCAACATGGTAGCTTATATTCTCTAACTCTTTTATAAATTTAGATGAGCAGTAAAGATAACCATTTAGGATTAGCATAAAAGCAGATAAGGCAATGGATAATCTTTTATTGCCGTCATGAAAACAATGGAACTGATTGGTCGAAAAGAAAAGGTGAGTTAGTTTATCTTCGAATGTCGGATAATAGTCGTCATTCTGAATATGGTCTAAGACACTTTCTAACCGACCTAGATCAAAATGATCAATCGAACCGCCGCCGGAAAGATAAACAGTATTCTTATGAATAGATACCACTTGTTCGATGTTGATATAAATTATTTGACTCATTCTCTTTCTTTGAGTCGCTTAAAAACATCTTTAGCTTCTTCCATTCTCTCTGCCAATTCTTTACTTTTTTCTCCAAGAAATCGTTCGAACTCGTCGGCTTTTACAGGACTTATGTATTCAGATAATTGTAAATGAAGAGCATCTCTAAAAGCTAAATCACGACTTGCCATCTTAATGCGGGCTCTTTCGACTAACGGTTTCCAATGAGGTAAGTTTTCAAAATCAGAAAATAAATGATCTGTTTCAGAAACACTTAGCTTTCTTTTTTTTATATTAAAAGCCTCTTCTAAAGTTTTTGCGAAACCGTATTCGTATGATGCAACAAGATCTAAAATTTCAGAATAAAAAGTATCTCTTACTTTATCTCTCGAGTGTAATTTAAGAACTTTTCTATATTCCCTTGCATTTTCTTTAAAAATACTCAAATAAATTTTATCTGTATAGATCGGATACTTTATCTTATCCAACGAAACGTATTTATTTAATGCATCCGTAAACTCCTTTCGGTAATTTTCTTCTGCAAAGTAAGAATGAATAAAATCTTCGTCTCTTTGATTTATATACTTTGTCCCACCACCCGTCTTTTTATTTATGGTATCAATTACAATATCGAGAATGGTATTTCTTAGTGTTCTAGCTCTTTCCCCGTCCGTTAATAGCATTCCTAAATTTAAAAAAGCCCTAAATTCAAAGATACCAAGCTGGGTAGTTTTGCTACCGAAATCAATTTCGTTACCAAATTCCTCCCATACTACAGTTTTAAAGTCCTTTAATTTCTGCCCTTTTAAAACACGATACCCATTTTTTTGTAATTCACCCTCATGATTAGATAAAAGATTTTCTATAGTTCTAGTCGTTACTTCAAAAAAAGATGCTACTTGCTCTTTCAATAAAACCGTTTTTCCTTCAAAGGGAATTCCTTTTATTCCAATCCCTTTTTCAATCTCTGCTAACGCATAAGCATTATTTAAAATATTCTGCCTTTCTATCTCGGATACTGTAAGATCGTTTTTTGTCATTTTGTTTCTAACTTTATTTTAATATTATATTTATTGAATCCCATACTTTTCCATTCTTTGCCTAAAGGCAATTTCTCCACCTTCAAGTATTTTTGAAACTTTTTCTTTTATGACAGGTAGGTCAATGGAACCTTGATCGGTTTCTTTAATGTAACCACGTTTACTTGTCGAAGACATAACCCCAATCCATTCAGCATCTCCGAAAACAGGAATATTTGCATTATGCGTTGCAAATAAAAATTGCCTTTCTGTTTTCGATTTCCTTAATTCAGTTACTATCCTGTCTGCAATGAACGAATTATCTAAGTTATCCTCAGGTTGATCTAATATCAAAGGATCTTTATTTTCGAGTAATAGTAAATGTAATAATGCAGTACATTGCTGACCAGTTGATAGATCATCAAGTATTTTGTATTCTTCGTTTGACGGGTCATTGGATACGTTTAATTCTATATTAATTAAATCAGGAATGTCCAATGTTTCTAAATCCATATTTTGCGATTCTGTAAGACTAGAAAGTCTCTCTTTGACAAAACTAGTAAGAGATACTTTCAAAGAATCTAATTTTTTTTCTAATATAGATTTCTTAAATTCAAATAATTGAAACTGATCGTCATCAATAAAGTTTAATCTCGTTTCTCCAATCTTATCAATTTTTAAACTTGTAAGAAAATCTTTTAAAGTTTTTAGATTGCCTTCTTTAATAAGAGAGAGTTTCAAATATCCTTTTAGTTTTTTATTTATTTTTTTTAATGATTTTTCTTTTGCATCCCAAATATCTTTTTTTAGAATATCTAATTTTCCTAAATATTCATCTCTTTCCTTTCGGAATTTCTTTTTTGATTTATGAAGTTGTTCCAATTTTCTTCGCTCAGGTTTCAATTCTTCAATTTCCTTTATTAGTCTTTTATAATATGCTCCAATTTCAGAACCTGACTTGCCAGATGCATTTGGTATTTTTTTTATACTTTTTTCCAAATCGCGTTCATCTTTTTCAATTAGCTTTTTTATTTCTTTTACTTCAGAAGTGTGTTTATCGAATTGCTTCTTATAGCTTAGATTCAATTCATCTATGAGTTTATGACTTTTTAGTAGCAAATCATTAAAAGTAGTTTGTAATACTTTAAATTCTTTTTTCGAACTATTTAACTCATTAATATCCTCATTATCAATTAATGATAACTCATTTGTGGAAGCCTGAAATTCCTCTAAATGATTATAAAATAGCTGAAACTGATTTGAAGATTTTGTAAGAAAGCTTTTTTCTTTTTCCAACATAGTAACATTTTTTTGAATCTCGTCTAATCCATATTTCTGAAAATTTTTAGCCTCTTCTTCTTTTTTTCCAAGCTTTTTCATATTCTCATCGCAATCTATTATTTTGTCTTCAATATCTAGTAATTTATTCTTGTTTATTTGAAGTAATTTGTATAGCTCTTCGATTTTAAGCCTCATTTCATTGACTTCGACTGGAAGAAATCTTCTTATTATTTCAGGAAGTCTTGCTTTTTCACTGGCTAATTCATATAATTCATTTTGTCCGTATATCTCAATATTGGGTAAAATATCATTTGGTGAAAAATTTGATTCAGTAGATTCATCGAAAACTTTTGGCTTTTCTCCAAATTTCCTTTTTATTGTGAATATTTTTTGAAAAGAATATGAGTATACTTTTAACTCAATTTCTGCAACAGTCTCACCAAGGTTCGCTTTTATTAATCTTTGGTGTTTCTGCTCTATGTCTGATCCTTTAGGATTATTAGTTAATGCATATCTAATAAATTCAATTACAGTTGTCTTCCCAGTTCCTCTTCCTCCAATGATTGCATTTAAGTGATTACTAAAACTTACATCTAGTTTTTCTAAATACCCTGTATTAATTTTAATTGATATTATTTTAGAATAATAATCTTCCTTAACCTGATTATTTAGTTTTATTCGGGACTCTGGATCAAGGAATGCCATTTTAAATGCTTCAAAAGTTGGCTTGGTCATTTTTATTAAACAAGAAGCATTTGAATTTTTAATATCTTCGGGCTTTGCAACATCACTAGAATTAATTATTGCAATCTTTTTTTCTCTGTGATATTTCGTTTCATTATTGTTTAGAATTAATTTATGATTAGGACCATCACCAAATTTTAGGTCATCTAGATTTTGAACTGTAATTTGCGCTGCATGTAGTAATGGATGTTTCCAGATATGATTTAATTTGAGTTTTAAAATCCCATTATCATCTGTTACATGGGCAGCATAAAGGAATCCGTTCAATTCTTTCACTTTCTCAAGTAATTGTACTGCACTAAGTTTTGATGGTGTTGTGTTCTCATTTATATCAGTAACACCTAACGCTCCAAGGTATCTATCTAATTCTGATTTAGTCGTCGTTTCTGGAAATAGACAAACAAAAGGAGCCTTTTCACTAGTTGCTAATTCGAATCCAGGAAAAACAATAATTTCGTTTCTACTAAATAAACTCCTTATTTTTTCTACTCCTTCTACATTGCCATGATCAGCGATTCCGATTACTCTAATATTTTCCTTTTTACATTCCTTTAATAGTTTATTATTATATTCATCCTCCGTAAGACTTTGTTGTATCCCACGATATTTTATATAAGAATACGGATTAACCTGTAAAGCGCATTTCCAAAATTTAGCGATAGTATATTTTTCATTCATAATTTTATATTTTTAAATCCTTCTTGTAAATTTTTTGCCATGAAATGTATTACTCCTTTATTTATTATTTGCCATTAGCCTATACCCTTATATCAAGCGGCTTATACTCAATTTGCTTCGGTTGATATGCAATCTGAGGTCTTTTATCATCCGGTATGATTTTATATTCGTTGCCGTTTATTTCCATTTTATATTGAAATCGTAAGTTATCTTCAAGCGCACGAGCTATATACAAAAGAGATTTCTGTAAACTTTCATTGGATTCTGAAACATCAATTCCAAGCAATTCAAGTTCCTTCATAATTTTTAGCTTATTAGCTATATCATTAAATTGAGCGGATAACTTTTTAAATTCTCCATCCTTTGTGTAATTTTCATAAAAGTATTTACCTGAATTGGAAAGAACAAGTTCCAAAAAGGAGAAAACTTTTGAGTTTCCTAATAATGTAAAATCATCTGAACCGGAATGCACAATAATTATTTTCAAAGGATATTCGTTACTCGGAATATTTAATATACTGCAAAGCTCATTATAAATAATATCGAGCATAGCACTTATTAAAGCGTGTGCCTGTAATAAAATATTATCAGAATAAAAACTAATTTCAAGTATCCTTTCATTTTCTTTAGGCTCATATTGATGACTCATCAATGTCTTAAAATTACTTAGGCTTGTCTTATAGCTGGCAATAGACATTTTCGAAACATGAATTTGATAACCTAATGAGTAAATATTCTGAAAAGAATTTAATTTATCTCTAAATTTAAAATTATCAATCTCCTCTAATAAACTAATGATCTGAGAATGATATGTTTCCATTAATTTAACTAACTCTATTGGCAAATTATCTTTATCCGCTTCGATTAAATTCAGCGCATTCTGTAACGAGCCTCCAATTTTTACCGATGAAAAACTTTTAAGAGCATCGTTTAAAATATTTCTTACGCTTCCACTAAATTGACTACTACTTACAGTATACGATGAATTAGAAATGAGACTTGCTTCTATACTTGTTTTGTATTCAATAAGTTTCTCTGCCAATATTCGAATAAAATTAAATTCTTCTTTTTCTAAAATAGATTCAAAATTTTCAATAGAGGTAATTATCTTATCTATCTTCATTTCCCACTTTCCTCATATTCTTTTCTGCTTTTATTAAAGTTAGGATCAACAATCAGAACTTCATCGTATGTCAATTGGTAGAGATGAAACACCATCTCATCAATTTCCTTCTCCCATTTGCCTGTATCCGCAGCAGGGTCTTTCTTTTTAGCTTCGATGATTTTAGTGACTAGAGATTCAATCTTAGTTTGCTCTTTCGAGGAAGCTTTACAGATAGGTAATTTGAATAATTGAATTGGTTTTACTTCCGGAAAAATTCTGTTATCCTCATCAACTAAATCATGATAGAGAAAATCCATTAATTTAGAATTTAAGAGTGCTAATAAATAAAAGTATTTTATTTCTGACTCATCTGGAAGTTGAACAATGAGTCCACTTTTAAGGCAATACCATTTGTCTTCATCATAGGAAGCAAGTATCTTATTCGCAGTTTGACGAATTAAAATTTTAGGATTTTCAAATAACTTTTTTCTACGAGGCCAATTTAAGCTATACCAAGTTATTTGACCGCTTGCACATTCTCTTCGTTTATTTAATTGATCTTTATATGGCAAAAGCTGTTTTTCAATATTTGGAAATTTAGAAATATCATCTTCGCTAATGACGTAAATTATTTTTTTATTAGACGTTGGAGTTAATGAATATCTATTAATTTCTCCGCCAATAATAAGTTTTTTCAACAGCTTACTTTCTAGCGCATACTTTTGAATATCTTCATTGGTATAGACATATGCTTTATCTAATCCAGAACTAACACCAGTAGCCACTTCTTCTGCAATTTCTTTTAAAGACGGATGCTTATAGCATTTTTCGAGAATTGATTTATATGGTTTGAATACTAAAGAATATGAGTCATTAGAAATAAAGGAAGAAGTATCCACAGTTGTTTTTATATCAAAAAGTAAATCTGGAACTAGGTCACGCTTCTCTGCTGATATATCTATATATTTAGATTTATTATCACCTTTATTTTTTGAAAATCCAACTATACAAGTTGGCGTTGCTACATCTTCAAAAATAGCGTCGCCAAGATTTATCACTAAATATAAAGAGTAATTCTCTAAAATGAACTTTCTAGTTTTTTCAAATTCAATTTGTGACAAGAAACTAGATGGAGTAATAAAATTACATAGTCCGCCGTTTTTAGAAATTCGAAACGTTAGTCCCCAGAAGTAATTATATGACTCTGGTGTCCGAACATGAATTTCATTAAATGTTTCTTTATAAAAACTTTTTTCAGTATCACTAAATCTTACACCATATGGCGGATTCCCGATCACCACATCAAACCCAACAAAGTCCCCATCTTCGTTTAATACTTCTGGAAATTCAAATCTCCATTCAAAAGAGTTCTGATAGATTTTATTATCTTTCATTTCTTGGAGTTTGGTTTCGAGTCTTGCTTTTTCCTTTTTGGCTTTTTCAAGTTCGTCGATTTCTTTTTTGGTAAGTTCGAACATAGATTGAGTGGCTAACTTTTGGTTAACCTTACGTAGAGCAACTTCGTCGGGATGATTGTCGTTTAACTCTACAATAAATTCTGTCTTCATGCTATGAATGAGAACATCCATTTCTCTTTTTTGTGATTTGTCTTTTGCATTTTGATAAGAGCGCACCGCATTTTTATAGTCTTCTATTTTCCATTTTCGTTTTTTGAGAATGGCTTTTATATCAGAGTCTAATGCGTGTTTGCTGATGAGAGAATTTCCCTTTTTGATATTGATGTCAATGTTCGGTAATGTTTGCAATTCCGTATCTTGTAGGGACAGGTCGCGACCTGTCCTTACGCGTGATTGTCCTGCCCCTACGGATTGTCCCGTATCGGATGACGTTATATAATACGCATTCTTTAACAATTCAATCCATAAACGAAGACGGCAGATATTGACTGAGTTTTGGTTTATATCTACTCCGAAGAGACAGTTTTCGATGATGGTTTGTTTTTCGTGAAATAATGCTTCTTGGATTCGTTGGCTTTCTTTATTCTTAGGATTGTATTCAAATAAAGTACCGTCTTCTCCATCTGTAATGATAAGCTCATCATTTTCTACTTCAATGGAATAGTCTTTTATCTTCCTACCGGTTCTATCGGTTAATATGCCTAATGCGCTTTTGATTGCAATGATTTCATTGAGTGCGGATACTAAGAAATGCCCCGAACCGACAGCAGGGTCACAGACTTTTAGACTGTTGATGATTTGATTTGCTTCTTTAATGTCGATGCTGTCTATTTTATTATAAAGTTCCGGTTCAAAGTTTTTACAATTCCAACCTTTTACCTCATTGAACTTTTGCACCACTGCACGGCGAATCGTTTCTCTACACATATTCGTTGTGATAAATCCGGGTGTAAAAAAAGAGCCATCTTTGTAGCCGTTGATTTTTTCAAAAATTAAACCAAGCACAGAGGCATTAATAAGAGTTTTATTTTCTTCTTGGATTTCCTCCGAGCCTTCACTACTAAAATCATAAGCCTCTAAAAATTCAAAAAAATATTCTAAGACTCCCATTTTCCCAGATTTCTTCTTACCTGTATTCTCTTTTAATACAGTTGCGGCAAATAGTTGTAATTCGTTATCCTTTAATTGGCTAATGGTAAAACATCTATCTTCTAAAGTGGAAATTTCAAAGAGAGAACTATTCAAATAAGGAACGAGAGCAAATAGTTTTTTGATTTCTTCGCTTCTTTCATTCGTTTTTCTAGATAGGACTTGGAAGAATAAAGTATTTAAGTCATCAAAACCTTTTATCTTTTTACTATTTAGATAAGCAAAGTTCTCATCGCCTTTGTGGTATTTGATTTGTTGTGCTTCGAGTAATTTCAAAAATAGAATTCGATTGACCCAAGTAATTACTAGCTCGATAGCGACAGAGAAAAGTTTTTCCTCGTAAGTAGTTCCATATTGGGAAGAATTTTCAATCCGGTGAATTTTATCCAAACTGTCTAATTGAATGATTGTATTTTCGATGAGAGAGGCAGAATTTTGTTCCCCGCTCTTTTTTCTTTGGATAATCTTTTTACTTCCGTCTTTTGTTTCTTCCAGCCCAATGATATGAAGAAGCTCTGAATAAAAAGATTTATCTAAACTATTGCTATCATTCAAAAAGGGAAGTTTCAGTAGATGTTCAGGAGAAAGTAATTTGAAAAGGGCAATGAGTTTTACATCATCTTTTTTATCATCGTTCTCTAAAGCTTCTTTATAATCTCGAATGTCAAAATGAGTAAACGGTATATCTTTATTAACCGCAATGAATGGCTCGGCAATTTCTTTGTAGAAAAATTCTGTCTTTGTTCCAGAGAGACGCTTTTCTTCAAAGTCAGTAAATTGTTTCACAAACTCTTTATTATTCGCAAATGTCTTTTCAAAATCCTGAGCGTCAAAGATAAACCACTCATAGACGTTAGTTGCAATAAGGTATTTTACTTCTTTGTTATTTTGTGTAATTCGCTCTCGAAGAAAATACAAAACCAATTCTTGCATTGCCTTTGCATTTATATTTTCTTTTGTAAGCATTTCCGCTTTATTATTAGGACGTTTTGCCTCTAGGATAACTCCAACACTTGACTTGGAATCTTTCCCGTTGTGGATAACAAGGTCATTTCGGTCTTTTGTATTGATTTCATATTTCCCTTCATAATAAGTATCTCTCAAAAAATCTCGGACATGGTTCTTTTGGTTTTCTTCGCTTTCTACTTTGTCAATCTTAGAAAGAAGTCGAATTAAGTTTTCCTTAAATCTCTCTATCTCAGGACGATTGGGTTTTAATTTTAAAAATGCTTTATTGAGTGATTGTCTCGGAGTTTTTACCAATGCCTTGCCTACTTATCTTGTATTAACGCTGCTTTCTTAATGCGATTTCGATGTAAAGATTTCGAATTATAAGTAAAAGTAATTCAACCCGTCATTCCCGAAATTTTTAATCGGGAATCTCTCGCCTAGTCTGCTCTTGAGACCCCCGATAGAAGAATTCGGGGGTGACATTGAGTAATCTCTCGTGACTTTGAACTCGCGTTACTTAATATTAGGAAGTCAAATTTACAGTCTATTTCACATTATAATTTGATGCTGTGCTGGGACAAAATAAACGTAATTCTATTCTATTTTTTGTCAAGAAAAAGCTATAAAGAACTTGTATTTTTATCTGAAAACGAGAATGCTGGAAGATGTATTCGATTTAATCTATGAAAACGGTTGTTTTATTCCAATTGCATTTTAAGATTAGACTGAGGTGATTTATCATGACAGTAAAATATATTGTAAATGAAACNNTATTGACGGAAGAGGAAGTCACACCAAATTCAATCCAAGAAACAGATATTTCTTCCTTCTTAACTCTTCGCAACCAAAAGAAAATACAAATTCCATTTCTCTCGCAAATGATCCAAGAAGATAGAGAGGAAAGATTTTAGTGGCAGAGATTACCCCGTTATACCTCGACACATCAGCGGCGTTTAAATTAATCTTATCCGAAGAAAAAGGATCAAGTGAGCTAATTACGTTTTTAGAAAGCAAAAAGCCATATAGTCTTTTATCTAGTTCACTCTTAAGATTAGAAATACAATCTATTATCCGCAGATTATCAAAAGACCAATCTTTTCATGATGATATTGATTTTTTAGAATACTTAGCATCCATCTTACTAAAACAAATTATTGTAAAACCTATTTCGGATAACGTTTTAACAGAAGCCATTACAATATTAAAAAATTCTAATATATCTAGCAGATTACGATCATTAGACGCAATTCACTTTTCCACTTTTTTATCGTACGTTAATACTCTTCCTAAAACTATCTTAATTAGCTCTGATGCTAGTTTAATTCAGCTTGCAGATGAGTATAAGTTGAATGTATTTAATCCGGAAGTAGAGGTTTAAAAGTTTATGAGGAATACTTACTATGTTTTTCTAGTGGACTAAATTTTAAAAACGTAAGCAATGGTAGTCAGAGGAATCTTTCTATATAAAATACCTATGGGATTATTTGGAAAAAAAAGTAAACCAGAATTAAAAGCTAACGAGAATGAAGTTGGGGATAATATTATTATAACTGAGCGACCACGAATTTGTTGCCTTGATATGAGTGAAGAGACAATTTCTGTACTTCAAAATTCTGGTGCCAATGTATACAAGGGCACATTGGGTTCTAAAGTAAAAGTTCCAAATACAAGCAGTAGAGACTGGCATCAGATTTTATTAAACTTTAATTTCCCTCAAAATCTTCATGAATATGATATAATAATTATTGACCTTGATAGTTTTGATATAATTGATTATAGAATAGAAGACTATGTAAAAGAAGTGAATACAGGTAAATCCTCATCGTACTTACTAAGTAGTTATCCTGAAAATGTATTTGATCCTAGACCCATGGCAAGTTCAATTTTGAAACACCACTTAAAGGAAATTTCAAATAGAGAATATTTAGTTTTGGTATTTTCTTCAAAATCTTATGACATTGATTATGAGACTTTAAGAATTACAGAAGATGGTTATCGTAGGCAACCATCTGAAAAATACAATATTTATTCTTTCTGGAACTCTGTTCCAACTTCTACAGCAAAATATGGGACAGAGATTTCAGTTTGTAAGATGCGGGAAGACTTACGTTTACTTTTAGAAAAGTATAAACCTGAGACAGTTTATAATCAAACTTTTTATCATCCAACAACAAGGATAGAGGGTAAAAATATTCAAGATGAAAGATATTTCCCCTTAATCACTAATATGAATGGCGAGATAGTTTCTTTTCTTGAATTGAATAAATATGAACAACTTATAATGCTTCCTCAAATTAAGGATAAAAGTAATTTTATTTTGGATTTCTTATCAAAGGTAGCTCCATCCATCTATCCTAATCTATTCCCATTTTCAACAACATTTAGTTGGAAAAATCAAAAGGAATATTGGTTGCCGTTACACTCCGAATTATTATCAGAGAAATCTAATATTCAAAAAGAATTTGAACATAAATTGGAAGAAAATGAAAGAAAAATAAAGGAAAACTCAGCTAAATATTCTTTTCTTCATAGTATTGTCACTGAAACAGGGGATACTCTTGTTAATTCGCTCATTCAGTATTTAAAATGGTTAGAATTTGACAAAGTAATAAATTTTGATCACACAAACTCTAAACCAAATGTGTTAGAAGAAGACATTCAAGTAGAATTAGCGAATGGTCTTTTAATAATTGAATGCAAAGGAATTGGTGGGACTTCAACGGATTCAGATTGTAGCCAAGTTTCCAAAATTAAACATCGTAGATGTAAAGAAAGAAACAAGTTTGATGTTAAGGCTTTATACATTGTTAATCACCAAAGATATTTACCTCCACTAAGTAGGCAGAATCCTCCCTTCAACGAACAACAAATTCAGGATGCAAAAAATGATGAGAGAGGGCTTTTATCGACTTGGCAATTATTTAATTTATATTTTGAAATTGAAAAAGGAATTATTACAAAAGAGGAAGCAAGAAAGTCAATTTTAGAATTTGGACTCATTGAATTTAGACCGGAAGGACTTAGTTTTGTGAATGAACCAACTGAAATTCTTAAAGATGGAAAAGTATGTATCGTAAATATTGACAATCTTCCCTTGAGTGTCAATGATGAACTATTTATAGAGAAGAATGGAAAATTTGAAAAAGCTATATTATTAGAAATCCGCTTAAATGATACACCATTGCAAACTGCTTCTCAAGGCGAATTAGGTTTGAAATTAAGTTCAAAAATTGAAAGGAAATCAATTCTATGGAAAAGAGTCACCAATAGATAAAAATTGCTTCTAATTAATTCGTATTTACCAATTAACCTTTGGTTCTATTTCAGATTTACTTTCCTACGGATACAACTTATCTCGTTCCTTCTCCGTCTTCTCAAGGAAAAGTTTCAAGGAGGTTTACGATAAAGTTCTTTTTTCTATCCTTTCTATTCACTTCTTCTTCAAGAGCTTTATTTAATTCCGGTTTCAGTGTGATGGAAAACTTAGCGTTACTTTCTTCGGATTCTTTAGACATATCTACCTCTAAGTAAACTCTTACAAGAGGTAAGAAAGATTTCTCTAAACAATTGTGAATCGCTTGATTTCCAAGCTGTTTTTTCAAGTGGGCGTATCATCTCCCAAACACTAACCAAGAAGGACTGTGGAAGAATCGACTACCTATTCCAAGACAAAAACAAAGCACTGATCTGGGCNNNGAATTCGCGGAGTACTTTAATCTATGAAAACAACAGAACTTACTTTAAACCAAATCATCTCTACAAGTGGTGATTCTACTTTGCTTTCCTACAAGTATGAAAACCAAGTCCTCGAATTTACTCTGCATCATTTTGAACTGGATAGAAATATTCTATTCAAAGTCGAAACCTCGGAGCTTCGTGTTTTACTTCATGAAAATTATCCAAATGATACTACCTCTAAGACTTGTTTTATCGAGCTTATCGAACTTACAAAAGTTCTACAAGTAGCGAATCATCACTATATACCTTCAACCGACTTTGGTAAACTCATGCAAGAATGCAAAGCTGGACTCAATCTTGTCTATGGAAAAAAAGTAGAGGATAATAAGTATTTTCTTTCTCTCAAAGGTTCTGAGACTATTCTTTGTTGTGTGCTTAGTAATTTGAGTAAGTTTACGTTTCAGCTTGTGAATTAGACTGTCCCCTTTCGCAAAGGGGATTTATCCGAATTAGCCTTACAACCTATAAACAGTCAGGGGATTACACTTCCTTCGTGTTTGCGATACACTTAGATTACCTCTAAAGTTACCTCTAAAGATAGGTACAAAGATAGGAAAAATTTTTTATAGGCAAGTTTGCACCTATGTTTACCCCCATCTTTCCAGCTATCCTAAGTGTATCGCCATCTTATGCAAATTGTATATAAGTTGCGTTTGTGAAATTTTTGTTATAAATAATACCGGCTAATAGATAGTAATTGCTATAAAACTAAATTAGCCATAATTACGCACTACCTACCGAACTATGCGCAACTACNNATTTAAAAAATATTTTTTTCGTATTTTTTTAGTCATAAAGTTTCCATTATCCCCTCACGAATATTTTAATAACCTCAATATGTGTTTGAGAATAATACTAAGTAACCCCTTTCCTCTTAGG
>DDBL01000209.1 GCA_002333425.1 Leptospiraceae bacterium UBA2033 | reverse complement strand
CTAACGCGGTGGAGTTGTCGGACTTTCTTTTCATTGCAAGGGTTTCACCCTATTACCCGAAAGTCTTTTTCTTTCAAAAGTTACACTTTTGAGAATTTCTTTCCTTCCTCTTCCCAGCGTGGGATTATTTTTTATTTCCGCTTCCCAGCGTGGGGATGATGACCTTCTTACTTCTTTCTTTTCTTTCATGTGAAGAGAAAAGAAAGAAGTAAGCAAGAAAGAAAAGAAAGCCCGCAGCTCAGGCTTTTTCGCCTTAACACTTCGCAATGCTCCATTAAGACCTTATTTGAGTTCTAGCTTTTTACTTCAATCGAATACTAAGAAGTAACCCCTTCCCGCGAAGCGAATTTAGGGAAGGGGTCGAATCGTAAAAAATATTTCAAGAATTAAATAGCTGGGGTTAGGTCACAACTCCTAGAGCGGATAACTTAAAAGTATCCGCCAATCCTCACCCCAATTCCGCAGACTGTCTGCAAAATCTAGAAAAAATTTCACAAACCCTACCCTATTCCCACCAACCCAAAATCTCCATCTACCCCTGATTCTATTAACTCAAATCAACTTTCAGAATACCAGCTTTTACGCCGACCGTAACCAAACACCACCCCAATTTTCTAGAAGCCAGTCAATAAATTCTAAACCAAATTTTAGCTTGACCAAATATAATTTTCACTAGAAAACAATCTAAATGGCAATCGAATCCTCCGGCATCTCCTCAACACAATACAACTCCATCCTAAAAGACATATCTAAAATCTACGAACAATCCTTGAATGATGGAAATGAAGACTGGAACAAAGCAGTATTATCTTCTAACTGGAAAATTGGGCAAAGGATTATCGAAGTTACGCAAGAAAAGAAAGCGCGTGCGGCTTACGGCGATAAAGTTCTAAACCAATTATCAAAAGACCTTACCCGAAAATATTCAAAAGGATTCTCAGAAAGAAATCTAGGATACATCAGAAAATTTTATCAATATTACAAATCAGGTAAATTTCATTCTGAACTATCTTGGAGTCATTACGTTTGTCTGCTACTCATTGAAGATTCTACAATCAGACTCACGCTAGAAAAAAATGCAATCCAAAAGAAACTAACAAGCCGTGATTTACTAACTCTCGTCAAACAAGAATTAGCCAGAACAAAAAGTAAATCGAAATCAGATAACCAAGATGAACCAACAACAAATAAATTAGCACGACCAACTTTACAACTCTATACTTACAGGATTGTAAGAAAATATAAAGAAGACACTACGACTAGTTTACCGCATCTCGATTTGGGCGTCTCCATCCTACTAGAAGAAAAAGAAAATCTTTCTAAATTCAAAATCGGTTCTATCATAGAATCTGCAAAGGATAACAAGACTTACTCTTTTAAACTAAACTCAAACGTCAAAGAACTCTTCACCTACAAGGCATTTCTCGAAAGAGTCATTGACGGAGACACTCTACTTGTCAATATCGACCTCGGTTTTTCCGTCTCCATAGAACAACGTTTGCGGCTACGTGGATTAGACGCACCTGAACTTTCGACTAAAAAGGGAATCTCTTCTAAAAAGTTTGTTGAGTCTTGTTTGAAGGATTGTAAGTTTTTAATAATCAAAACGCATGGAAAAGATAAATATGATCGTTATCTTGTGGATGTATTTTATTTGAAAAATGAATCAGATGAGGAAAAAGTTAGAAAGGAAGGAATATTTTTAAACAATGAATTACTGGTTGTAAATCAAGCGGTGAGGATGTAGGGAATAAAGATTTCAATTCAACGCATACTATCATTCTTTTTTGTTTCTTTTAAAGAATTTTAAAAGACCTTTATCAAATGAAAAAATTTCACTAGACTTTGACTTTGCATGAGAATAAACGATGCAATCCGCATAATCCAGATTAGAGTCAGCGTAAGCATTCAAGGCATTGCATATCGTATCAGATTCGTCCAAGGTAACATTGGGATAAGAAATAAAATGAACTAATCGCGATCTAATTTCCTCTCTAGAAATCGAATACACTTTTTGTAAAACATAAACTACCTCAGCGATGATTTCAGATGGGACGTATATTTGTTCATTCGAATCAAAGACTTTCGTAGCTTCTTCATATTGATCCTGATTGTCCTTTAACAAGAAACGAAGAATCGCATTTGCATCAGCGACTTTCATGTTTTACCGCAGCAGCTTCAGCCCAAGCTCCTTTTTCTTTCTTTTGCAGATTTACATTTTTATACTTTTCCAAAGAACCTCCAACAGATTTGATTCTCTTTGAAGTTTTAACAGAGGATAATGAATATTTACTGACTAAAAAATCAATGAAGTCCAAAACTTCCTTTTGCAATTCCGGCGTTAATGATTTTATCCTTTCTTCTATCAGTTGCATAATGGTATATCTCCTTCTCTTTAAAATATAATTCTAATTGGGGTTTATTGGCAAGTGCAAATTGGAGGGGATTTTCTCATAGTATCAAAGATTTAATATTTGGATACATATCCTAACTGGGTCAACCTGTCATTCGTAG
>DDBL01000063.1 GCA_002333425.1 Leptospiraceae bacterium UBA2033 | reverse complement strand
GGCGGTCGTGTGAGCGAAGCGAAAGGGTGGAATTTCGGGAATGACAATCGGGTGCAACCAATTCAACAGAATAACGCCGATTCGCCCAAACTCTCAAATTCCTCTGTGTCTCAGTGCCGGCGCCTGTGCTGAGCGAAGTCGAAGTATGGCAAAGACAAAGGCAAATCCCCATAACCCCCCAAAAAATAAAAAAGCCGGACCTTTTAGAGCCCGGCAAGAAACATCACGGAGATTTATAACGAGATAAACCTAGATTTTCTATCTTAGTAGTTGCAAAACATTTTGCGGTTTTTGGTTAGCCTGAGCTAACATCGCTGTTCCTGCTTGAGTTAGGATTTGGTATCTGGTAAGGCTTGTCATTTGTTCAGCCATATCAGTATCTCTAATTCTAGATTCAGCAGCTTGAATGTTTTCGTAACCATTCATTAAACCTTTTGCAGCATGTTCTAATCTGTTTTGGTAAGCACCTAGGTCAGCTCTTTGTTTAGAAATCATTCTAAGAGCGTCATCCGCTAGACCAATTACAGAGTTTGCTTTACTAAGTGTGGAAAGAGAAATAAATGTCATAACAGTTGGGTTTCTTAAACCTAAAGCTGCTGTTGTCATTGTTTCGATATAAACTCTTTCTCTTTGGTGCATGTTTGCTCCAATATGGAACCACATACTTGCAGACGGATTGAGTCTTGAGAAAGCCCCAGTCATAAGTTTCATTTTGTTAAACTCAGCTTGAGAAGCAATTCTGTCGATTTCATCAATCAATTGAGAAACTTCAACTTGAATTTGTTGTCTGTCTTCTTCGGTATAAATACCGTTAGCCGCTTGAACAGCTAGTACTCTAATTCTTTGAACGATTTCTTGAGTTTCTTGTAACCAACCCTCAGTTGTTTGAATAAGAGAGATACCATCTTCAGCGTTCATTTCTGCACGTCTGAGTCCGCTAACTTGGGTTCTCATTTTTTCTGATACTGCAAGTCCGGAAGCATCGTCGCCGGCTCTATTGATTCTCATGCCTGAAGAAAGTTTTTCAACGTCTTTGTTCAGTGCTTCGTTGTTGAATTTTAATACTCTGTGCGAGTTAATCGCAGATACGTTATGGTTGATAATCATTCGGTTTCCTCCATGAATCCGACTCTTATTTCTAAGAGTAATGATATTGAAGAATCATCCTTGACTCTTCATAATATTCATCGACCGAGATGGAAAAAAGAAAGAGAGACTTTTTTTAGAAAAATGTGATTTTTTTTGCGGGGCGATTCGGTGGAGATTTGCCACAGAGACACGGAGACGCAGAGGGTTAGACCACCGACCGCGCTTTTGTTCCAATGCCGGACTTTTCGGAATTAGTGAATCTTATCATTTGAATGTGAAATTTGTTCCGAACTTCCGGCATTTCCACGACAATCGCTATCGCTCTTGAGTTGCGAGACTTTAATTTGCAATAAATTTCTTGACTCTTTAGATTCTCTGTCCAAAATAAATCTATGCAAATGCAAACGATTAAGCATGAATTTTTAAAGATAGATGGCAAAGTTTCCGGAGTTGTTATCTCAAAAAAAGAATTTGATAGGTTGGTTAAATTTATTGAGGAGATAAATAAGAAAACCAAAATTTCTAAAAAAGAAAAAAAAGAACATCCTACAGTTGCCGAGCTTGAAAAAATTCGTAAAAGCAGAAAGGGAAAAAAGACTCCTGTCGACCAATTCTTTAAAAAGTATTTGTAAAATATGTACCAAGTCGTCATCGAAGAAAGCATAGATAAAGACTTAAAAGGTATTTCGAAATCTGATATTCTCAAAATTTACAAAAGAATTAAATCACTAGAAACCGCAAATAACATTGACTCTTTTAAATTAGTCAACTCTGACATTTATCGAATCAGACAAGGAGACTTTAGAATTTTCTTTGAAGCTGATTTAGCGGGTAAAACAATAACAGTGTTTAAGATTTCACATAGAAAGGATGCATATTAAAAAATCAAGTTCAAGAAAGTTCTATAGAATGGGTGTTATTTTAAATTTCAAAATCGTTTTATTCGGTATCTTATTTTTTAGTTTCTGCTCACCTCAAAATGAAACTTCCTTTTTTCTAAACATTGAAAAGGAAAACTATTGGGATTATTCATCTTACCGAATCACAATTTTTGATGATGGGAAAGTGTATCTTTCTACCGGAAGTTTTTTTAAAAAGAAAGGTAAACGCAATTTTCAAATTAAAAAAGATCTTCAGAAAAAAATTCAAAACTCTTTAATTGAATATATAAAAGCCAGAAATGCAAAACTAACGAATCACTTTGTATCATGCTATGATTGTATGAAAATACAAATCGAATATTATAGTGATTTTGAAAAGGAAAACCTTAGCGTAGATGAATCAAGCAAAGAGGATTTTATAAAATTAGAAAAAGAATTAGAAGAATGGGAAAATCTTTTAGGAATCACAGAAGAAGATAAACAATGTGAAGATTGTAAGTAAAAATCAATCTATTACAAACAAATCGAAATAAGAATCATGAAAGCTAGTTCTATCTACAAATACTTCTCTGCTAATTTCTTTAAAATTTTATCGTGCGTGAAAAGTTTTACTTTTTGAATTTGGCAACTTGCAAAGAGATGGCAATCTACCCAACCGATTCCGGTTCCTTGAAGATGGAAGCGATTTACGATGTCAAGGACTTCTAAATGACTTGCAATCGTTATATCAGGAAACCATTGTAGTTCATTTAAAAGTAATTTTGATTTCGAAGAATTACTAAGAGATAACTCACCTCTAATAAATGGGTGTAAAAGTAAATTGTCCGGAGAAGCGAGAATTTGATTTAATTCCTCTATCGGTTTATGCAAATGATCAATCCAAACAGAGGTGTCTATTAAAGTTTTCACTTTGACCGTCTTCTAGAAATAACTTTTGCTTTTTTATCAGAGCCTCCAAGCTTTCGGATTCTTTGTGCCGCTTTTTCTCGAATTAACGCTCGTAAACCTTCCTGCAATACACCGGTTTTTTCTTTGATTCCTGAATATTCCATTGCCTGTTGTAAAAGTTCTTCTGGTATATAAAGTGTTGTTTTCATCATCTGTCATATTACTCATTTTTATGACAGACGTCAAATAATTTAATTACTAACTCACCTTACGCAAGGTGAGCCAACCGTAGAAGAAGAGGTTGGCACCTAGCGGTGGGCTTGCTGCCGCAGGCTATTGATTTTATTAATTCATTAGCGTTTTCTAATATTCCTAATTTAAATGAAATTTTCATAAATTTCTACTTTTACGTAACATCAGTTACTAAGAATTTTTTCCTTTTGCGGTCTGATAGAGTTTCTTTTTCACTTGCCTCCGAAACCAGTTCATTAGAAAAAAGTCTTTGAAAGGAAAAACCTAATGGCTGAACTAAAAACAAAATCCACCGTGAAAGACGTAGTAGAATTTATCAACGAAATCGAAGACGAAACAAAACGAAAAGACGCACTAACTCTTCTGAAAGTTTTCAAAGCGGCTACTCGTAAGAAACCCAAACTCTGGTCGAACGGAACAATTGGTTTTGGGGAATATCACTATAAGTCAGAACGGAGCACACAAGAAGGGGATTGGATGGCAACAGGCTTTTCTTCTCGAAAGGCAAACATTACAGTCTATATCATGTCAGGTGTAAAAAATTATCCGTCTTTTTTAAAAAAGCTCGGCAAACACAAATTAAGCGGTGGATCTTGTATTTACATTAAGAAATTAGATGATATAAATTTAGAAGTGTTAAAAGAACTAATCAAACAATCGCTTGCTGATTTAGGAAAAACTTACAAAATCAAATAATTTCTTAACTTAATGACTTTTATTTATTTCCACCATGCCGATAAAATTTTGCATTCTCAGCAGCTAATGGAGTGTTACCCAAAATCAAATCAGCCGATTTTTCTGCAAGCATCATGACCGGTGCATAGATATTTCCATTCGTAACATAGCGCATAACGGATGCATCCACAACACGAAGTCCTTCTAGTCCATGCACTTTTAAAGAGTCGGGATGAACGACGGAAGTTTTGTCCGTTCCCATGCGACAAGTACAAGAGGGGTGAAGAGCGGTTTCGGCATCTTTTGCGACCCATTTTAAAATTTCGTTGTCGGTTTCTACATTTTGACCGGGGGAAATTTCTCCAGCACTAAATTCATCAAATGCTCGTTGCTCTAAAATTTTACGAGCACAGCGAATTGCTTCTACCCATTCCCGTTTGTCCTGTTCAGTGGAAAGATAATTAAACCTGAGAGCCGGTTTGTCTTTTGGATTGGTGGATTTGATTTTTAAAGTCCCCATTGCATCCGAATACATCGGACCTACATGCACTTGGTAGCCGTGACCCTTAATCGGAGCCGAGCCATCATAACGAATCGCAACTGGTAAAAAATGAAACATGATGTTCGGATATTTTACATCTTCGTTGCTTCGGATAAACCCACCACCTTCAAAGTGATTTGTCGCACCAGGTCCTTTATGTTGGAACAACCATTGAAACCCAATCCAAGGCCAGTTGTATTTTTTGAGAGAAGGCTGCATCGAAACTGGTTTTTTGCACGCATACTGTATATATACCTCTAGATGGTCTTGCAAATTTTCTCCAACAGTCGGAAGATCGTGTACCATATCGACACCTAGTGGATCAAGTTCGAGTGCATTTCCAACACCGGAAAGTTGCAATAGCTGAGGAGATCCAATGGCTCCACCGCATACTATCACTTCACCGCCAAATACTTTTTTGGACATGCCGAATGCTCCTGAGAACTCAACGCCAACTGCTCGTTTGCCTTCAAAAAGTATTTTTGTTACTTGGGAAGAACAAATTACTTCTAAGTTAGGACGAGATTTTACTGGGTGTAAATAGGCTCGGGCAGAACTTAAACGTCTTCCTTTTCGGATATTTCTATCGAATTTTGCAAATCCTTCTTGTTGGTAGCCGTTCACGTCTTTGGTGAGTGGATAACCCGCTTCTTGGACAGCTTTAAAAAATGCGTCAAACAACGGATTAGTCGCAGGTCCTCTTTCTAATACAAGAGGTCCATTTCCACCTCGAAATTCATCAGCTCCAGCAGTGCAAGTTTCCATTCTTTTGAAATAAGGAAGGCAGTGCGCATAATCCCAATTATCCATTCCTGGGTCTTTCGCCCATCGTTCGTAGTCCATAGGATTTCCGCGCTGGAAAATCATTCCATTTATACTACTTGAGCCCCCAAGCACTTTTCCGCGAGCGTGGTAAATTCGACGATTGTTCATGTAAGGTTCTGGCTCGGATTCATACTTCCAATCATAGAGAGGATTTCCAATCGGAAACGCAAGTGCAGACGGCATATGGATAAATATATCCCATAAATAATCCGATCTACCTGCTTCTAGAAGCAACACCTTGTTAGCCGGGTTTTCACTCAATCGGTTTGCAAGCACACAACCAGCAGAACCACCACCGGCAATTATAAAGTCATATTTTTTTTGTTTCATAAGTCTAATCCTAATTGTCTAAATTCTTTTCACCACCGATTAAGACGATGAACACCGATGGGATGAATTCATATCTTTTATCGGTGTCCTCGGTGTTCATCGGTGGTAATCTTTAAGGGTAAGGGCAGTCGACTTCTCCCATTTCTACGTATACCGATTTCAATTGAGTATAATACTCAATTGCCGCTAGGCTGTTTTCGCGTCCAATTCCAGAATTTTTGTAACCACCAAATGGAGCTTCTATTGGAGTGATGTTGTAATTATTAATCCAACAAGTTCCCGCTTGTATTTCGGCAATCACTCTGTGGGCACGTTTGATGTCNNATTTCTTCTTTAACAATCGTCATCTTATCTTCGCAATTGGAAAATACGGTCGGTTCAATGAATGCCCCTTTTCTAAATCGAGCAAGGCTATCTTCCCAATTCGGAAGATTTCCACCACAAAGTAAATTCGCACCTTCTTCCTTTCCAAGTTTCACATAACGCATCACTTTTTCTAAATGTTCGGGGCTAATGAGAGAACCCACATGAGTAGCCATATCCATCGGGTCACCTATTTTTAATTTTCGAGTTCGTTCTAATAATTTTTCAAGGAAAACTTTTTGAATCGACTCGTGGACAAATACTCTTGTTCCATTGGAGCAAACTTCTCCCTGTGTATAAAAGTTTGCTAAGAGTGATGCAGAGACAGCTTGGTCAAGACTAGCATCATCAAAAACGATTAACGGGGATTTGCCGCCAAGCTCTAAGGTGACTTTTTTAAGTGTAGCCGCCGCGTCTGCCATGATTGCTTTTCCACTAGGGACAGAGCCTGTGATAGATACCTTGGAAATCTTTTTATGGCGAACTAATTCTTTTCCTACTTCTCTTCCACCGATGACTACATTGAAAACTCCATTGGGCAGTCCCGCTTCTGTAAAAATTTCCGCAAGCTTTAGAGCGGTTAATGGTGTTAATTCGGAAGGTTTGAAGATCATTGCATTTCCAGTAGCAAGTGCAGGGGCTGCTTTCCAACAAGCAATTTGCAGAGGATAATTCCAGGCTCCAATTCCCGCACAGATGCCAAGCGGCTCACGCCTGGTATACACAAAACTTTTTCCTAAATCAAAATGTTCTCCGTGTAAAGTTGCCGCCATGCCCGCAAAATACTCAATAGCCTCAGCACCAGACGGAACATCTACGCTAACCGCTTCGGAAATTGGTTTTCCTGTATCGTAGACTTCTATTTCTGCAAGAGATTGAACTCGCTCTCGAAGAAGACTTGCTCCACGAAGTAGGATTCGTCCTCTCTCTGCCCCTTTCATCTTTGACCAAATCTTAAATCCTTTTTCGGCAGATTCTACTGCGAATGCTATGTCATCGGAATTTGCTTCTTCTAATTCACAAAGAATTTCCCCTGTTGCTGGGTAACTTGTAGTAACCACTGTTCGGTTTTGTGAAGAGGGAAGGAATTTCCCATTGATAAAAGATGTTTGTCGTTTAAATAGTGCCATGTTCTAACTCCGCGTTTGCTAAATGTTCATTATCCGATCTTAATAAAAATACAACTCCCGTTATGATAAGAGCCATTCCAGAAATTGTCCAAATGGTAATTTGTTCATTCGCCCAAAAGTAACCTAGAATAACAGCTATCACAGGATTAACGTAAGCAAAACTCATTACGATAGAAGAGGGTAATATCTGTAATGCGCGAGTGAACGAGTAAAATGCCACGACTGAGCCAAGGAGGGTAATATAGCTTAACCCGATCCATGCTTCCTTCGATGGACTTGGAATTTGTTCCGAAAATACAAAAGAGAGAATTCCACAAACCAAAGCAGCAAAGAATTGTTGGTAACTAGCACTCACTAAGGCAGGAACTTCGGAAAGTTTATCTGCTTGTATCACTGATCCCAACGCCCAAGAAGCAGGAGCTAGACTTAACGCAAGAAATGTAAGCAAGTCAGGTGAATTACTATTTGCGGCAGATGCCAAAAGTCCTGGCAGAGAGAGACAAATAATTCCACCAAAACCAAGTAGAACAGAAAGAATAGAAATGGGACTTAATTTTTTTTTGTGAATGATAAATTCAAATAGAACTGCCCAAAGAGGAGTCGCACCAAAGAGTAACGCCGCGTAACCGGAGTCAGCCTTTTGCGCTCCCCAAATTACCCAAGCATGACCACCAACCCATAACAGCACACCCGTTATGAAGAGTTGAAGGAAGGTAATCTTTGTTAGCCGTAAAGACATGCCGGACAACAAACAGGCTGAGAACATAAAGAGAGAAGCAATTCCCACACGAATGCCAGCTAGCATGTAGGGTGGAAATCCCCCTTCTCCACGCACTGCAAAGCGTATTCCAAGAAATGTGCTGCCCCAAATAAGATAGACCAAAGCAAGATGAAAGAATCCATTTGTCCGTAAGCTTGTCATAATGTTACTTGAAAAAAACTTTTGCTAACAATTAAGTCAAACTATTTTTCTAAATTATGATTTGCCACGTTAAAAGTTGTTTTGCGAGTTTACTATCATTTAGTCTCTTTTCCAATTTGATAGGATGCATGGCAGGCAACACAATTTTGAGTGAGTAAATCTATCTCTTTTAACAGAATATGAATATCTTCTTTTTTCCTAATAGACTTTGCTAGTTCATCAAATTTTTCGTGAGTACCAAAACCTAATTTTTTGAACTCTACAGGAAGTTTTAAAAGAATGGTTTTTTCTTGGTGTTCTAAACTTGCCACCAGTCCCATCCCAACAGCATCCGCTTCCTTTGCAGCTCGTTCATAGTCTTTGTCAGCAAGCCCACTTACAATTCCATTTACGGCGGCAAGTAAGGCTCGCATTTCTGTGAAAACTAAATTTCGTTCGTCCTCTGTCAGGTGAATTACCGTTCGTTTATCTACTGTTTTTGTTGTATTCCCGAATAAGAAAAAATATCCGAGAAGAAAAAATGTTACCATCCAAAGTCCAATCGATGTAATTCCAAAATATTTTGTATTCATTTGTTTATTTCCTTTTTTTATAATAATTGTTCAAAACCAAGATACATACTAAATACACTCATTTGTTTGCTGTATGCAAATTGAAATGGGTGTGCATTCGTTGGTGAAAATACAGCGTGAGATAAAGTCCAGTCTGATGTTTTACCACCATAAGTTTTTTTGGGGAATCCATATTCGAATGCAAAATGAATTGTTTTATTATCCCAATGAATGCTACTGCCAATGGCAAGATGGTGCTCAATACTTGCGCCTAACATAGGACTAACCCCTGATGCTGGAATTATATCCTTCCCATAACTATAACCAGCACGTGAGGTAAACCATTCGTTCCATTTGTATTCACAACCAATCGAATAGATTATTTGGTCTTTCCAGCGTAAATTGAATTGGAATAAATTTGTTTCAAATCCCAAAGGTGTCCGAACCCAAGGAGAGGCTAATATGAATTTGCTTGAATTAAAACTCTGTGACCAAGGAATATATTTTATATCAATATCAACAAGAAATCGATCACCGATAAAAGCAATTCCTGCTGTATGTTTGTCAGGCCAAATCATATATCGAGAAACTCGCGTTCCAAAGGAACGTTCAGGAGCATATCCATCTACTTTCATAGTTCCATCCAACGGAATGACATTTCGCATAACGTATGAATAAGCTATACGAATATGGTCAGTTACATTGTGAGAAATTCCAATTTTCCCTCCCATTGTATAGGCATTGTCACTTTGATAACGAATACCACCTGGAATGGTCAGACTTCTTGCTTCATCCTGATAGGTGCGTTTTAATTGCATAAAACCGTAAACTAAATCTAAACCCAATCCAATTGCAAAATTTCCTTTTTTGTAACCAGCGCCAAATGTTGATTTGGCGGTCATAAATCGAAAAGTCAAATCTTCTACAATTTTTTTGTCCTGCCCGATTATAGGTATATCCGTTCCAAAAGTTTCACTCAGTGACTTTCCGTTTGGCGTTTGGCGTTTTATATTTTTAAACTGACCACCCCCACCACCTTGCATGTAAACCGCAAAACCAACTCCTAAGTTTTCCGTCAAGGGTTTGATTAGACCGATATAGGGTAGAACTGCCTTTGGAGATTCTACAATATTATTTTGGTAAGAGATGGATGGATTCGAATCAATGTATTTATCAGTGTATTCTATTTTGGGAAAATGAATTGCAGTTCCTAATTCCCACTTGGTTTGTTTGAGACGTGCTAAATGGGAAGGATTTGATTCTAAATCCATAACCGAGCCGCCCACTGCTTGAAATGCTCCGCCCATTCCTGCCTGTCTTGCACCAAAGGCAGGTTGCATGATTCCGTGAAAGGCAAAAATTCCTTGAAACTGAAAAATTAGAATGATTATAATTATGAATTTGAGAATCAGTATCATTATTTACAAGAATTTGAATAATCCTTAACTGTCAAGGCATTTCACAAGGCGATGCATAATGCTGTCAACTTAAGAGATTTTTCAACCACGAAGGGCACGAAGCTCACGAAGGAATTTATTAAATTCTTCTTTTCTTCGTGCTCTCTGTGATTTCCACCCATCGCTTTTCGCTCACCAACAGCCAAGCTATGTGGTTAATTTCCTTTTCTTTTTTTCTTAAGTTGACAGCATTAGGCGATACAGGTATTCTCTTTTCTTTTAAGCTTAAAATCCAAACCTAAAAAAGTTGACTTTTTCAAATACTGTACTACACCTGTAATACAGGAGCATGATGATGTTAAGTTTACGAATACCCGATACTTTAGAAACAAAACTGCTTGATCTTTGCAGAGAAGAAAAAAAGACAAAAACGAAAATTATCCAAGAGTCATTACTTCTTTACATCGAATCCAAAAAACAAAACACTTCTGCATACGAACTTGGAAAAAAATACTTTGGAAAATACAAAACAACTCCATCAGACAAGTCTGTAAACCACAAAGAATTAATCCGAAAAAAAATAAAACAAAAGCACAATGCTTAAAACAATCATNNACGTTAGCCGTCATAACTGAAGCTTCCTATTTGTTAGATGACAATAAAGAAAGACAACTCGATTTTATAGAGTGGATAAAAGATGGGGCAATATCCGTTGTAGATATATCAGGTGATGATTTTGCCTTAGTTCATAAGTACATGAAAAAATATGCGGATACCCCGATGGACTTTGCTGATGCAAGCCTTGTTATATTAGCACACAAACTCGGAACAAAAAGTATTTTAACTCTAGACAGTGATTTTTCAGTTTATAGAACTATCGAAGGGAAAAAGTTTGATAACATTTTGAAAGGAATTTTGGTTTGAAAGTTTTAATTAAAAGAATAATTGTGGCTAATGAAGTGCTTACAATGATGAGAAAGGAAGAGTTAAATTGTTTATGAACGAAATAAAAATTACTCCTACAACAATCAACTTCCATAAAAACAATATATTAAATTTTGATACTTTTTTATCTCATTTCAATTGGAAAATTCAAAATTCGATTATTGATTTTGATTTTTCTAAAGCAACTGAAAATAATCATCAGGGGATAACATTGTATATTCTCTACATGATGTATCTAGAAAAAAATGGAAATCATATAAAAATTCGATTTCCGGAAAAAAAGGAAACTTCCAAGTTTAGTATAACAAAAATTTGGAAAGAAATTGGCGGGGATAGATGGAGGGATGTTCTTACTGACCCTAAAGGAAATTTTCGATTTCAAAAGACAAAACCTCTGATTACGATTAGAAATTATGATGATGTTCATAAAGCTAGAGTTCGAGTAGACGATGTAATGCAAGATATTAATATTGAATATGAAAAGTCATTGAAATATATACTTGCAGAATTATTGTACAATACTGTAGAGCATTCATTTAGCGAGTATAATATTCCTTCTCTTTTGCAGTTTAATTTAAGCTCTAACAAAAGAGAACTGTCTTTTATTATTGCAGACACTGGCATTGGAATCAAAAAGCATCTGAGTAAAGTCCACTCTTTTGCTGATGATGTGGAGGCAATTCAAAAAGCTATTAAACCAAAAGTTTCAGGCACATTCTATGATTCGAATCCTTATAAAGCAAAGAACAATGCAGGAGTAGGTTTATTTATTTCTAGTAATATAGCAAGAAGGCTATATGCTAATATGTACATTGTTTCAGGAAATGGATTAGTTCATATTTCTCCGACGGATATTACCCAAAAACGTTTAGAAAATGCATGGAAAGGTACTTTTATTTACTTAACCGTTAATTTAGGGAAGGGAACTATTCTCGATCTCGATCAAGTCATGAGCGAACTAAGAATTGAGGCTAACAAAGAATACGAATCAACTCAAGAGAAAGCTAATGAGCATTATCTGCTACTAACAAATTTTTTTGGAAAGATGTGCGAGGATAAAGGTGCGGCAATTTCTTATAGAGACAACCATCTTGTTCCTGCATGCAAGGAAAATAAAGATATCATTTTAGATTTTGATGGAGTGATCCAAGCTCCACATAGTTTTTTGAATGGGCTTTTATCTTCTGTAATAGATGAATATGGATTAAAATCATACAAAAAGATAAAAATTCGAAATGCCTCTACAAATATTCGAGAAGCACTTGATTTTATTTTGGACGATCATACAAGATAGAATAGAAATTTCCCGTTCTATTTCCCATGACCTTGCAAGATTTTATAAACACAAAATCCTGCAAGACCTGAAACCATTACAATCGATAAAGTCATAATAAATATTCCTTCTAAATTCATTTACTTTCCTCCACTCTATTTTTGAGACTTAGATTTACTAGAAATAAAAAGAAGAGGAAAATACTGATTATCCCAATGAATACTCCACGCGCTACTTTTGCTTGGTTGATTGCATCCTCCGCAGTGAGTGTGGCAGATACTTTGGTGAGCATATAAGTCTCACTCATCCGGTTGAAGGAGTTCATAAGACCATCTTCGCTTAAAACAAAGGCAGTAAAAATAATCAGTAAAAAAGCAGGTGTAATATACTTGATTATAAAATCAAATCCTGGTGGCAGAGAAATCAAAGCACCTTTCATCCCATCAAGCCTTGCTTCTTTGGTTCCAATTTTCCAACCATAGATAAGTATTTGAATCGTCGCCAAAATATAAATCAAAAATGTTCCAATCCAGAAATCAGTATGATCGAGTGCGGCTAGATTTTTATTAAAATATACAATGGTGAGGGTAATGGCTAATGTAAAAATAAATAATATAGGAGTAGATTGTTTTCTTTTGAGGTGAAATCCTTCTTCTAAAAAAGTAATACCTGGTTGTATCATGGTAACACTCGAAGTTAATGCAGCCATAAACAGAATAAAAAACCAAACCGCGCCGAAGAATTGTCCACCGTGCATTTGAGAAAATATAGCGGGTAATGCCACAAATCCCATACCAAAAGTTCCAAAGGAAACAACACTCGCTCCCAAAAATAAAAATCCAACAGGAATTGTGATAAGCCCCCCAAACACTACTTCTACAAATTCATTTAAAGAAGCTGCGGATAATCCTGATAACACTACATCATCTTTATCTTTGAGATAACTAGAAAGTGTAAGTACGATTCCAAATCCTACTGATAGAGAAAAGAAAATTTGCCCCGCCGCCGCAATCCAAACTTCTCCTCTTAATAAAGCAGACCAATCAGGATTCCACATCCTTCCTAAGCCTACTGAAATATTATCCAACGACAAAACTTTTACAAGGATGATACAAGCAGAAATCAAAAGAACGGGAACGGCAATTTTCGCAAATGCTTCCAATCCTTTTGCAATTCCGCGATAAACTAAAAAGAAATTCATCGCATAACAGGCTAATACATAGTAGACGATATTACTTTCAAAGGACGCGCCATTAGCAGTAGAGCCTGTCAGTGTATTAAAATGTTCGCTTGAATTTTGAATGAGTGCCTCGTTACTCGAAACCGCTAGTGTGTGAGAAGGATGAAGGTTAATTGAACCAGTGATAAAATCTACAGCATACGCAAGACACCACGCCTCAATGAACACATAATACGTGTAAATCATAATGGGAATGATAAGCGCAATCGCACTAGTAACCTGAAGAGGAAATCCAGAAAGATAATTTCGAAAGATATTCGGAGAACTATGCCCGTGTTTACCACCCATTCGCCCCATGATCCATTCCGAAAGACAAACAGGAATTCCCAAAATCAAAAAACTAATGATGTAGGGAACCATAAAAGCCCCGCCACCAAACTTTGCCGCCTGCCCGGGAAATCGCAAAAAATTCCCAAGCCCAATTGCACCACTAGCGACTACTAAAATAATTCCAATTCTGCTTCCCCATTCTTCCGTGCTTTTACTCATTCTTTTTCCCTAATTCTCAAATCTTTTTACAAGCACATAGAACAGGCTTATTTTTCCAACCAAAAAGAACTTAGTGATCACCTAGAAGGAAAAGTTCCGTAGTCTGCCATTCGGGTAAACTTTACAACGTCTCGTTTATAACCGAGTTGGTCTTCTAGAGTTGTGAACTTATTCATACCAAGAGAAATTTCAATATCTCGACCAGTAAATTGGGATGGATGTTCATAACCACAAGAATGAGCCAAAGACAAAAGTTCTTTTCTAAATCCTTTCAAGTAAAGAGCGGCTCGTTTGGATTTTAAAGTTGGATTGAGACCTTTTTGTAACCACCAATTTTGTGTAGCCACACCCGCAGGACAATGATCTGTATGACACTGCTCTGCCTGAATACATCCAATTGAAAGCATAGCCTCGCGGGCAACGTTCACCAAATCACAACCCATAGCAAGTGCAACAACAGCCCTGTCCGGAAAACCAAGCTTACCCGCTCCAATCCAAACGATGCGCTCGGAAATTCCATGTCGTTGAAACAAAGTATAGACTCGCTGAAATGCAATCTTAAACGGCAAAGACACATGATCCGCATACGTTAGTGGTGCTGCCCCAGTCCCACCTTCTCCACCGTCTATCGTTATAAAATCAGGACCTTTCTTCGTCTTCTTCATTTCCGTGGCAAGCTCATCCCAAAATTCGATTTCGCCTATCGCAGACTTTATTCCAACGGGTAATCCTGTTTCGCCGGCAATCAATTCGATAAAGGAAATGAGTTCCGAAACATTAGAAAATTCAGCATGTGAGTTGGGGGATATGCAGTCTTTGCCGATCTCTACTTCTCTTGTAGCGGCAATCTCTGCGTTTACCTTTATCCCAGGTAAAATTCCACCTTTACCAGGTTTTGCACCCTGAGAGAGTTTAATCTCAATTAGGCGCACATTTTTGTATTTATCAATTTTTTGTTTTAGAATTTGTAAATCAAATCGCCCTTCTTTGGTTCTGGCACCAAAATAACCAGTTCCAATCTGCCAAACAACATCAGCTCCGTTTAAGTGATACGGGGATAATCCCCCTTCGCCGGTGTTGTGAAAAGCTCCTGCTTCGCGCGCACCAATGTTCAACGCAGTGATAGCATTTTTGCTAAGCGAACCAAAGGACATCGCAGAGATGTTGATAATAGAGTAAGGCCGATATGGAAATTTTCTTTTGTGAAAATCACCGATTACTTTTAAACAAGGAATGCAGGTTGGATCACCAGAAATTTTATATGCCTTAGACTCAGTAAATGGAAACGCTCTGTGTTTGATAATCGGATAACCCGGCTCGTATTGAAGCTCCGTTGTCCCAAATCCGAAATTGCTATTCTGCCCTTTTGCGGTGGCATAAATCCAACGTCGCTCGGTTCGGTCAAAGGGTCTTTCTTCTTTGTCGTTAGCCACCCAATACTGTCGAAGTTCAGGACCAATCATCTCCAAAAAATATCGCAAATGCCCCACAACGGGAAAGTTGTGGATAATCGTATGTTTTGTCTGCGATACATCGTGAATAAAAACAACGACAACAAACAAAACAAAACCAATTCCTAAAGAAATAAAAGGGTAAGTTAAAATCCAGTTAATAAGTTCCATAAACCTCTCACACAAAAAACGAAGTTACAGGAACTCTTACATGTAGGCAAGTAAAGTTTTTATTTATCGACTATTTATTCTTCATCGTCTTCGGTATCAGCTTCATAACGTTCAGGGAAAAAATTTGCCAAAAAGAAATCTTCTTTCTCACTGAGTGATAAATCGAATTCCGCATAAGCAGATTCATAGTCCTCTTCAAAACCAACAAATTCTTCTTTGATAAAATCAATGTATTCTTCGACGATTCCTTTTTTGCTATCCAAATCATCTTCATACATATCAAAATGAGCAATTAAACTAAGAGCAATTCGATTTCGAAACAAAATAAAATCATCGTTAGTCTCAGGGATTAGCTTTAGAACTGGTTTAATTTCCGGAATTTTCGATTCAGTTATCACCTTGTCCATTAAACTTGAAATAGAATCTAATATCGACTCAGGAATTTCCACACTATCCTCTGGCAGAGCTTCGATCTTTTTCCAAATCGCTTCCCGTGCATCCTCCGCCCAAGCTTTATCCTCTTTAAATCCAATCACTCCGACCATCATGAGAACTCTTTCCCATAACTCAGGACTTTCTTCTGCCGGAACCAAATCTTCTTCGTGTATTTCTGTTTCATTTGTCATTTGAAATCTAGACTTATAGAAACAACTTGTCGGTCAAGGGTTAATTTCTTGGGTTGCTGCGCGTTTTTTTGCAATACAAAACTGATGTGTATGCCCATTTGCTTCGTAGAATCGAAATGACTCTAAAAATCTCTAACTTTAGAGTAGTACTCTACTTCTTGGCTGAGGCTTATTAAGGTTAATAACTATTATCCTCAAGATTAAAATAAACCACATCCACAAGATGAAGATTTTATACCATTTCTCAAA
>DDBL01000062.1 GCA_002333425.1 Leptospiraceae bacterium UBA2033 | reverse complement strand
GTGGCAATAACTTATGCTGAGTAATTACGAGCAACATTTATATTCTTACTTGAACTAAAGAGATCGGACACCGAGTGAAATTTCTGTTGAATATCAGGATTTTGTATCGAGGTGCCCGCTATTACTAAACTGCTACTGTTGTTGCAGCTTTTGGAACGATGGAAATTTTTTGTCTTTTTTTGTCAAAGTATCCAAAAGTTACAATTCCATCTACAAGAGCAAATAGAGTATGGTCACGACCAATCCCTACATTTGTTCCTGCTCTGAAAGTTGTTCCTCTTTGTCTCATGAGGATATTTCCAGCTTTAACCCATTGACCACCAGATCTTTTAAGACCAAGTCTTTGCGACGCTGAGTCTCTACCGTTTTTTGATGAACCGCCACCTTTTTTATGTGCCATTTTAAACTCCTAAGTATTACTTTCTACTAACTGAATTTCTTCAGGGTACTGCTTAAATAAATTGTGTATTCCTGTCATTATCACTTCAAATGTAAGATTTGTATCTTTGTTTGTCTCTGAAACTTCCAATGAAAGAAATCCTTTTCGGATTGTTTCATGAGAAACATTAGACATAATCTTCAAATGTAAATATAATGTTTGGACTAGGGTAGAGACTGCAGCACAAAGAATATTATTTCCTTGTTTTCCAAATGAATCTGGTGCATGTCCCTGACTCTTTAGTCCTGTATAATTTCCTTTTTTATCTTTTTGAATTTCTATTATAATCAAAAGCTAAGATTGGTTACTTGAAACTTCTGTAGGTCTTGTCTATGACCCCATTGTCTATGGTAATTTTTTCTTCTTTTGTATTTGAATCCGTCAATTTTTTCTCCTCTCACGTCTTCTAAAACTTTGAGAGTTACTTTAGCGCCACTTACTGTCGGGGAGCCAATATTGACTTTATTCTCTTGTGCTGTAAGAAGAATTTGAGCGTCAAATTCTGTTCCGACAGGTTTATCGGATTTTTGAGCAAGAAAAACTTGGTCTTTCTGCACTTTGAATTGTTGGTTACTGAGTGAAATAACTGCGTACATATTTTTATCCATTTCTAATTAGTAGTAAATTCCACATTTTATCTTCCTAGCTAGGAGTCAAGACGAAATGTATCGACAGCAAACTAATCTCGAAATTTATGGTAGTCATGGAAATAAGAAATATTTGTATCATAGCGCACGTCGACCATGGTAAGACTACTTTACTAGATGGAATTTTAAAAGAGACAGGTGCAATCACATCAAAAGAAAATCGCGAACGTATGATGGACTCTAACGACTTAGAGCAAGAACGTGGAATCACAATTTTAGCGAAAAATACAGCAGTGCAATATAAAGGCACTAGAATCAATATTGTAGACACGCCTGGTCACTCTGACTTTGGTGGAGAAGTAGAGCGAGTTCTAAATATGGCGAATAGCTCTTTGCTACTTGTGGATGCATTTGACGGTCCAATGCCACAGACTCGATTTGTATTAGGCAAAGCACTTCAATTGGGTCATAGACCAATTTTAGTTGTAAATAAGGTCGACCGTGATGGAGCTAGACCGAATAAAGTTGTCGATATGGTATTTGATTTGTTTCACGATTTAGGTGCTACTGATGAACAAATGGATTTTCCAATTATATTTGCCTCTGCCAAATTAGGTTGGGCGGTAAACGATGTAAAAGATGCTCCTGGAAAGAACCTAGAGCCACTTTTAGACATGGTTTTAAAACATGTTCCTCTTTCTACGGGAGATGTAAAAGCTCCTCTTCAATTCCAAGTAACAAGCCTTGACTACAGTGAATACGTTGGTCGTATTGCGATTGGAAAAATTTACCAAGGAACCATTCGTAAAGGACAGGATATTACTCTTGTTACAATGAAAGACGGAAAAACTGTAAATTATAAAATTTCAAAACTTTATGGTTTTGAAGGTTTGAAGCGACATGAAATAGAATCTGCAGAAGCAGGGGATATCATTGCGTTAGCCGGTATATCTGATTTGTTTATTGGAGATACTGTTTGTGATTTGAATCAACCACTTCCACTTCCGCCTATTTCTGTAGATGAGCCTACTGTATCTATGTTCTTTATGGTAAACAATTCTCCTTTCGTTGGCAAAGAGGGGAAACTCGTGACTACCCGCAATATACGGGAACGTCTCGACAAAGAGTTGCAGGTAAACGTTGCTATGCGCTTGGAAGAAACAGATGACAAAGATCGTTTTAAAATTTTAGGAAGAGGGGAATTACACCTTTCTATCTTGATTGAAAATATGCGTCGTGAAGGTTATGAATTACAAGTTTCCAAACCTGAAGTAATTTATAGAACTGCAGAAGATGGATCTAAGTTAGAACCTTACGAAACATTAGTTATGGATATGCCTGATAGATTTACAGGTCAGATCATTTCTGAACTCAATCGTCGTAAAGGCGAGATGACTCATATGGACGCGCATGATTCTGGAATTACACGTGTTGAGTATATCATTCCTACTCGTGGTATGATTGGATTTAGAGGATATTTTATTTCTGAAACCAGAGGAGAAGGTGTATCTACTTCTCGTTTTTTAAAATATGGTCCTTATAAAGGTGAAATTCCTGGTCGTAAAAACGGTGCTCTCATTTCTATGGACTCAGGGGATACTACTGCTTATTCTCTCTGGAAAATCCAAGAACGCGGCGCACTCTTCATCGACCCAGTTGTTTCTGTTTACCCAGGAATGATTATTGGAGAGCACTCTCGCGAGAATGACCTAGAAGTAAATCCATGCAAAGGAAAAAAACTAACGAACGTTCGCGCAAGTGGAACAGATGAAGCAATTCGCCTTGTTCCTCCTCGTAAACTTTCTCTCGAACAAGCTATCGAATTCTTAGATGATGATGAGTTACTCGAAGTTACCCCCTCATCTTTAAGACTTCGTAAAAAAGTTTTGGATGGAAATTTGAGGAAGAGAGTTAGTAAATAACCTTTCCGTTGTAGAGACAGGTTTAAAACCTGTCTCTACTTTTCTATGAATAATATCTACCTCTATCCCCACCTGCATAGTGGCGACAAACCAATCGAAACCGTTACCGAATACGAAGAAGCTCTTGCAGAGTATAAAAAATTTGAATCTACCAAAAGTTCTCTTTCTAAAGAAGAGCAAATGGACTTCTGGAAAAAGGAAATTGAACTTCGGGGTAAATTAATATACAGTCGATCTCCCGTTGTATTAGTTGCGATTTGTCCTTTTTGTGACAAAAAAGTATATGCAAATTTAAAATCGGGAGTCTTTTCACTAGATGAGAACTTCTGGCTATTGGATTATGATGATGCCAAGAACGCATACTATGAAACTATCTGCACACATTTATTTGCAATAGACGGAGCTTTGCACTTGCAAAACAATCCGCCTCCTGTAGAGCTAAAAGGTTTTAAATCCATGCGGTTTAAAATCACAATGGCATCGGAAGTTCCTTTTTCTAAGCCTAGAATTTTAAATAAAGAAGGGGTAATAGCCGTAATTCACTCTATTTCTATCGCAGAGAAATATATCGGTTATTCTGTGAGTTATTTTTCGCCGAATAAGATTTCGCAAAATGAATTTTGTATAGGTTGGGCTAGGCAGGAATATGTAGATCATCTAGATGGAATTTCCAATGCAACGTTCTCTGGCAAACGAAGCGATAAACACGATTATGAGTTACTACCTTGGGTGAAAAAAGAAAAGCTTTTTTGGTTAGAAGGAAACGTAGATACTATACACCTGGCTAAACACGAAAAGAATTTCCCGTATTCCAATATACAAGGTCGAAAACATCCCTATGCAATTGAGAATGGGAAAATCACAAATTACCCCGATCCAAAAGAAACTCCACCCAAAACAGAAATAGAAACTTTTATGCCCTCGATTGGGTAAGTAAGCCCGCTAACTAGGATAATAACCAAATCTAGAAAAATTACTCTTTTATACTGATTGACTTTTCTGCTCTAGAGATTATATCTTTTGCAAAACGTTCGCTAAATCCAGAAAGAAATCCTATAATTGCAAATATGTATTTATCATTTTCTATTGTAATGTTAAGCGGAATAAACCCAGACATCACAAGAGCAGTTACAAATAAGGAAAATATTATTCCGATAATTGGTTTAAAAAATCCAGTTAGAAATAAAATTCTGTGGTCATTTATGTCATAGAATTTTGATTCAGAGTTGGTAAGGCGAGTTGCCATACTAAGTAAACTTCCCCAGCCAGCACTTAAAACTGTGATTAGAACAAGAGGCAATTTTAAATTTAGGTTACTCATCATTTCGTGAAGAAATGTATATCCGAGGAAAACAACGATATGCCCCATAACGGTTGTAATAAACATTCCAAACAATACAATAGAGAGAGGGGAGTTTAAAGTAAATAGGGACTTAACTAAAAAATTTCCTAACTTAACGTTAATCGAAAGCCTATCTTCCAAATCAGTGAGTAACATAGAGGCTAGCTCTAAATTAGGTTTTGGTTTTGTAAGGGAAATGAGCGCCATTTCGGCTTTTTGGATTAGTAAAAAATTATTTGATTTTTCTATGTCCGATAGAATCTGAATTAGCCTACCTAAATCTTTTTCTAGATTAGGCTCAATCTCTTTTTCCAGTTTTTTTAAAATTTGAGCGCTGAGCAAATTTAATTTTTCCGTATGGGCTTTTTCGATATTCATTTGAATTCCTGCATTTTACAAAATTATCTAATCTTCGAGAAATGTAAAATGAAAACATTAATTTTACAATCAATATTTCTGTTTCTAAGTTTGAGGATAAATTTTTTCTATTGGCAAAGTAAAACTAAATGTGCTACCTTTTTTTAATTCACTTTCTACCCAAATACAGCCACCCTGCAATTCTACAAATTCTTTACATAATATAAGTCCAAGTCCGCTTCCTTTTTCATTATTGGTGCCGGGTTTGCTAAACTTAGAATCGATTCGAAAGATTTTTTCTAAATTTACTGAGTCTATGCCAGTGCCAAAATCGGTAATTGAAATTATTTGGAAGTTTTCTTTTCGCATTGCGGATACTATTATTTTGCTGTTAGAGTAAGAAAACTTGATCGCGTTCGTAAGTAAATTCCTAAGAATTGTGCTAAGCAAAGTTGTATCTGCATAAATAGAGTCTTCTTTTTTAACATCGACTTCAATAACTATATTTTTTTTGAACGCATTCCCTGAGAGAAGTTGTACGACAGAGTTAATCATATCATTTATAAAAATAGTCTGGGGGTTAAAACTTATATCACCTGTTTGAGTCTTTGCCCATTGCATTAGATTTTCAAGTAGTGTAAATGCTGATCTGGACGAAGATAATATTAGATCCACATATCTTTTTAGAGGAAGAAAGATTTCTTTTTTTTCACCAGAAATTTCAGTATCCAAAAGTTCTGTTACTCCAATAATTCCTGCAAATGGATTTCTTAAATCATGGGCTATAATTTTAAAAAATTTATCTTTAGTTTGATTTATATTTTCTAGCTCTTTCGTATAACGTTTAATTTCTTCTTCTGCAAGTTTTCTTTTGGTGATTAATTCATGAGCAATTACTATGTTGCCACTATCATCATGAAATCGAGTAGCTCTAATACTAAACCAACGTTTTTCTGTAAGGCTGTGGCAAGGATATTCGAAGATAAACTCATCTTTTTTACCTTCCATAACTGACCTTATGCCTTCAGAGGTAATGAGTGCATCGTCAGCCTCAGGTCCAGTTGCTCTATCACAAATATTAAGATAATTGATCCCAGTCCATTGAATGGAATCTTGTTTGCTATTTTGGCTATAAAAATCTCTCCAAGCTTTGTTAACCGTTAGAATTTCTCCCTTCTTGTTTAACACACAGATATGAGCAGAAACAGAGTCAATGACAGCATTTGCAAAAATTTGAGATTTATCAAGTTCCTCTTGTTCTTTTTTTTGACGTGTAATATCAGTTCCAAAAGATATAAAATGATCTATCGCTCCATCTGTTTCATTGAATAGCGGAATAATGGTAGTTTCCACCCAAAAAATATTTCCATACTTAGAAATATTTTTCATTTCACTATGCCAAATTTCTCCAGATTGAATTTTACTATATAGATTTTGGAAAAAAAATTTAGAGTGATGTCCAGAGTTAATGATTCGATGGTCTTGTCCTAATAATTCAGTTTGTGAGTATTCGCTAATTTTACAAAACTTTTCATTTACAAATGTGATTTTTCCATTAAAATCTGTAACTGCAACAATCGCATGTTGGTCGATTGCAAATTGTTTTTGTTTTAATTCATGATGAGTTTTTTTTAAATCTAGTTCTACTTGTTTTTGTTTTGTGATTTCTCTAAAAGTAGCAACTGCACCGTAGATCTTTTTTTCACAATTAAACAATGGTGTTGCATAAACGGAGACCCATTTCCAGTTTCCTTTTTCATCTTGCAGTTTATGTTCGATTGGACCTACCTCTGATTGGTTTCTTAATGCGATTGCTAGTGGAAGATTTTCCGGCGGAATTACATTTCCCTTTTCATCCATTTGTTTCCAGTGTGTGCTAAAAAAAAACTTTGGTAATTTCAGACTTTTTAGTATTGAGTATACGTTGTGCGCTATGGTTGGCGTATACAATTTCGCCTAATAGATTTACTTGAACAAGACCATCCATTATTGCGTTAAATAGTGTCTCATGTTCCTGTTTAGTGATTAATTCATTCTTATCAGAATTGATTGTCTCATTCATTTACCAAAAAACCTCACAATTTTCCCAAACATCCACTTGAAAGGAGTTCCATTCTATAGAATACTTGTAGTAATAGATACAATTTTAAATAGGTAGGTTGATTGTAAACGTATTTCCTATTTCAATTTCACTTTTTACAAAAATATTTCCACCTAACAATTCTACTGTAATAAATTTTCTAATAAAGTAAATGCCGATTTAGCTGACTCTAAAATCAATTATAAATTATTTTTTTAGGGGCAAAGTGAAGGTAAACGTTGTTCCCTGTCCTAGTTCACTTGTGACCCAAATTTGTCCTCCAAGTTTTTCAACAAATTCTTTGCATAGAACAAGTCCTAGTCCGCTTCCTTTTTCGTTGTCTGTACCAATTTTACTAAATTTAGAATCAATACGAAATATTTTTTCGAGATTTTGAGAGTCAATTCCAACACCTGAATCAGAAATGGAAATCGCAAGAAAATCACCTTGAGGCTTTGTGGATACTATTATTTGTCCGTTCGGATAGGTGAACTTGATTGCGTTAGTAAGCAAATTCCTAAGAATAGTATCTACAAGGGAAGAGTCTGCGTAAATTGTTTCATTCTCTGCTAATTGTTTTTCAATAGAAATATTTTTCTTAAAAGCGTTCCCACTAACTAGAGTAATATTCGAGTCAATCGCATTTTGTATAGAAATTTCGGTTGGATTGAAACTAATTTCTCCTGTTTGTGATTTTGCCCATTGCATTAAATTTTCAAGCAGCGAAAAGGCAGATTTGGAAGATGTTTTTATCATTTGTATGCATTTTAAAATAGCAAGCGAAGATTCAGTGTTATCCGCTAATAGTTGACTCTCTAGTAATTCAGAAATTCCAATAATTCCTGCAAATGGATTCCGTAAGTCGTGAGCGATGATATTAAAAAATTTATTCTTAGTTTGGTTTAGATTTTCTAACTCACTCAAATAACGTGTAACTTCTTCTTCATTTCGTTTACGATGTGTTATATCTACTAGAATTCTCAGGTTCATTTTGATAGAATCTTTCTCTGTCCAAAGAAGAACACAAGTAAGGTGTGACCAAATAGTGTTTCCATTTGGTTTCATGTATCGGATTTCCATAGAGAATATTTTGATTTTACCGTTATTTAATTTTTCTAAATTTTCTTTATATTGGGATAAATCTTCTGGATGTGTTAACTTTAAATAGGAATTACTTTTTAATTCGTCTTGCTGTAATCCTAGAATTTGCGCAAACTTATAATTTGCCTGAATGATTTCACTAGTAGTCGAATTAATCAAAGCAATTCCAAGGGGAGCCTGTTCAAAAATTGTTCGAAAACGAAGTTCACTTTGGGTAAGTTTTTCATCCATCTGTTTTTTTTCGTTTATATCTTTTGTGGTAAATAGTACACCTATAACTTTTTCTTCCTGATTTTTTACAGGTGCAAATTGAAACTCAAACCAGTAGTCTTGTTCATTTATTTTAAAAGATTTTTCAATCTTAAATACTGTCCCCGCCAAACAACCGTTATACGCCATATCAAAGGTTTCTAAATCTTCTGGCAGAACAAAGTTATAAATAGAATCTCCATTATACAAACTTCTGTTAAATACTAACTCGCTATTTTCATTTGCTATCTGATTATAGAATTGAATTTTTTTATCTAAGTCGATGAATATTACAGATTGAGGATTACTCTCGAGTAAAGCTCTAATTTTAGTTTCCGATAGACGTAAGTTTTCTTGGATTTTTTTTTGTTCTGTGATGTCCGTTTGAATAGAGATGAATTGTTCAATTGTTCCATCTGGATTTTTTAAAGGAACAATAGTTGTATTTACCCAGTAAAAACTTCCATTTTTTGCTCTATTTCGAATCTCTCCTCTCCATATTTCACCCGCCTTTATTGTTTTATATAGATTTTGAAAAAAGAATTTAGAATGGAGACCGGAGTTGATGATTCGATGGTTTTGTCCTATTAGTTCTTTTGATGTATACTGGCTAATCTTACAAAACCTCTCATTTGCATAAAGAATAGTTCCAAAAAAATCTGTAACTGCTACAATCGCATGTTGGTCAATTGCGAATTGCCGCTTCAATAAATCAGTATAGATTTTATCTAATCTTTCCTTACTTGCTATTTCGATAAGCTCTGCATTTTTTTGTTCAGTTATATCTTCAAAACAAGTATAAACTCCATAGGCTTCTTTTTCACCTTTTTGAATCAGTGGCATTGCTTGTATTTTAATCCAACAGATTTTTTCTTTTAGAGGATTAAATACTCCCATTACTACATTCTTAACTTCTTGATTTGTTTGTAATGCGATTGACGAAGGATGTAGCTCTCCTGGAAAATCACTTCCATCTTCTTTGATTGCTTTCCATCTTGGGTCAAAGGATGTTTTTCCTTTCATTTGATCCATTGTTAATCCGAGAATGTCGAGAGCTGTGGGATTTGCGGATACTATGCAGCTATTTTTATCATGCAGAACAATCCCAAGTGGGATAGTAGTAAATAAAAAGCTGTTCTCAATTTCAATGAATAAAGATGAATTTTCTTTCATGGTTAAAAATTAGGAACCCTATTATTCAATTAATTAGATTGCTTTCAATCAAAAAAAATTGAAATGAAAAAAAGGATAAAAGAACGATATGGATTCATACCAAATCAGGAATATTAAAACAATATAGTATCTTTTATCGGTGCTCTCGGTGTCCATCGGTGGTAATCTTTGAATATTTCACTTAGAACAAAAAGATGTGGGTACCGTTATGGTCTCTTGGGATTGATATTTTATTTATCCTGCTAAACAAAAATAGATTTTTTTTCGCACACGTTGATCGTTTTGTGACCCAGTGTTGGTATGATTACTTTTCAAAATAAAAATGAATTTGTGAGATATGAAATTAACTTGGAAGAAGATACGGTCTCTACGCTTTTGATTCCTGAATTTCTTTACGACGATTTCCTCTCGAAAACGAAAAAGTTTAAGGGAAATACCACTCTCTATCTTCAAAGCCTTCTTCGGCGGTTTCGCTCTATTACCCACTCCGGTCTTATTCCCGAAGCTGAGAAATTGAAAACCTCCTACCAAGAAAGGAATCTTGGTCTGAAGAAGGTTAGCTTTATTCCGAAAAATCGCGATTGGCTTGAATTAGGCGAGCTGGCTCTCGTATTCGGTAAATCTAGATGTTGGTTGTTTGTCTTTCTCCTGAAACTAGACCTCCTGAATTTGTGGAGCATTCTCGTAGAAGCTGGGTTGAACAAAATAGTTCCTATGATCCCAAACGTCGAACTGAAGGTTTTTCAATTTCTAGATAGGATTTCGTATACATTTGCACGAGGCTATCACGTAAAAGTATAGCAAAAAGGCGACAAGACCAAGAATTACGAAAAATCAGACAACAAAACAAAAATGCCCAGGGCGGAGCTATACGACATTGATCTGCCTTTTTCAAAATCACGTAATCATTGTAAAGTTAAAAATTTTGATTTCCTTTTATAATTCCTTAAAAAACTAACTAAAAAAAAATACATTCTGGCATAGAAATTGATTGAATAGTTGAAAGAATTTTCGTAGGTTTCAATCTTGCTTTTAACACCAATGAATCCAAGTCGACGACAAATAAAAGCCAAGATAATTAAAGGTATAATTCTTTTCCTTTTTTGTATTACTTCTCAATTTCTTTTTGGTTTATCTCGTCCTAAATTGCTTTTTTCTCCCCTCACAATTACAGAACAAAATCAGGGTATTTTGGAATCTACTAAGAGTAAAAAAAAGGACAATGTGCCTACCTCTTGGGGTGGAAGTACTCTTGCCCAGGAAGTAAAAAAAATAGATGGAATTGATCTTACGGTTTATTCTCTTAGTGGTGGGGCATGGATTATGCATAAGACCGCTAAACTTTCTGCAAGTAGCATTGAAATTGTTGGAGAGGACGCCTACAAAGGTTATTTGAATGGACAGACCAAAGTAGAAGATTCTGCAAATGGAATCACACTTTCTGCAGGAAAAGGAATTTATGATAAAGCGGCAGAAACGGTAGTTCTTGAGGGAAGACCAACACTGATTTTTCAAGATAAAGAAAAGAAAATTACTAAAATTACTGCTCCTTATTTAAAGCGTTATCTGGCAGAAAATAAAACTGTGTTTGAAGGTGGAGCAATTGTGGAAAATGGAGAGTATACCATTTATTCAGAAAATGCCATTTTTCTAGAAAAAGATGAATCCCTTGTGATGGATAATTACCCTTACATATTTGGGAAAGAGTTATTTTTAACTGGCGAGAACGTGACTTATTCTAATTCCGCAAAGAATACAATTTTAAATAATGAAACGATTTTATTGAAGTTAAGTTATGAATCCAAAAAGAAACAACCTGTCAAAAAAAAATCGGAAGAGGATGAGGTTACTATCGATAAGCCAGAACAAGTAGAAAAAAATCCTGAAGAAAAACGCAGAGTAATCACAATTTTTACAGGTGAAAAATTAATCTATCAATCAGGTGATGAGGCTAGTCGTTCCGTAGGAATGTTTGGGGCTGCTAGTATGACTAGGGAAGATTTTGAGTTTAATGCTTCATACATAAAAGCATTTGGAAAAAATAATGAAAATGTAGAAGCGAAAGAAAGTGTAACATTACTCGACAAAGATAATCATATGAGACTTTCAGGTGACACGCTGGAATATAATAAAGAGATCGATTATACTCATATAACTGATAATGCAACAGTGGAATTTTTGGACAAAGAAAATTCAGATGTAAATGCAACTCTTACTTCTGTTGAAATTGAAAGGTTTGGAGAAAAGAAAGAAATTGTATGTAGGGGGGATGTAAATATTGTATCAAAAGAATCTACTGTCCATGGTGAATATGGAACCTATTTTGAAGAAAAAGAAAAAATGTATGTAGAAGGAAATCCAAGTTTAAAAAAAGATAATAAGACTGTCTACTGTGGGAAAATCGTTATTTACCCCAACTTGGATAAGATAATTCTAACAGATGGATTGAATGTAAATAAAAAATGAATCAAAAAACATTTAGAATGGAAAATCTAGTAAAAATTTACAACAAAAGAAAAGTTGTAGATGGAGTCAGTTTTAAAATTAGCAAGGGAGAAATTGTAGGACTTCTTGGACCAAATGGAGCAGGAAAAACTACATCTTTTTATATGTCCGTTGGTTTTGTTAGACCAGATTCTGGGCATGTATTTATTGATGATCACGATGTTACAGCAGCGCCAATGTATCAAAGAGCAAGACTTGGAATTGGGTATCTGGCACAAGAGGCATCCATATTTAGAAAACTTACTGTTGCGGAAAATTTAGAAGCAGTTTTAGAGACTTTAAATCTTTCTAGAAAAGAAATCCAAGAAAGACGAGATGAACTACTTTTAGAACTTCAAATTATGAGAGTAGCAAACCAAAAAGGTTTTACATTATCTGGTGGAGAAAGAAGGCGATGTGAAATTGCAAGAGCGCTTGCGACGAAACCAGATTTTATTTTGTTAGATGAGCCATTTGCCGGAGTAGATCCAATTGCAGTAAAAGACATTCAGAATGTAATCAAGAGTTTGCGCGAAAGAGGGTTAGGAATATTAATCACAGATCATAATGTAAGAGAAACATTAAAAATTACAGATAGAGCTTATATTATGTACAGTGGAAAAATTTTAATTTCTGGTGTGACTCATGAATTAGTGAACGACCCTGAGACCAGAAGAATATATTTGGGGGAGGATTTTACACTTTAATGTTAAGTCAGCAGTTAGTTCAAAAGCAAACTCAAAAGTTAGTAATGACAGCAGATTTGCGTCAGTCGATAGAGCTATTGCCGCTATCCACATTAGAATTGGCTGATAAAATCCAAGCAGAATTAATTGATAATCCTTTATTAGAAGAAGTATTTAATCCAGAAAAACCAAAATCGCCAGAGCTTTATTCTGTTACAGAAATTCGTGATAAAGAAAAAAAAGAATTAAGTAAAAGTAGTGAAGCAAATTTTCAAGACATGTACAATATCGAAGGTCCTTACAGACATGATAATGAAGCGAGAGATAAAAATCAAAGTATGATTGAAGCCTCTCCTTTAAGAGAGAAGTTAAGTGACCATTTGATGTCTCAATTGCGGTTACTGGACATTACAGACGAAGAGCTTGAGATTGGCGAGATATTAATTTCGATGGTTGATGATCATGGGTTTATCACTACACCGTTAGACGAAATAGCAAAAGAAATGAATCTTAATTTGAAAAAGTTAAACAAAGTTATTCAGTTTATTCACCAGCTCGATCCCGTTGGAATTGGAGCGGCTAATATACAAGAGACTCTTATGATCCAAGCAAGTATTTTAAAACCAGACGATAATAATTTATATATTTTATTAAAGGAACACTTCAAAGATTTAGAAAAATTAGATTACAAAAAAATTTCTAAATCTATGAAAATTTCAGAAGAAAAAGTCGAACAAATTGCAAAAAGTATCAAAAAATTAGAGCCTTATCCAGCAACACTTTATATTTCAAAAAAAACGGATTACATAATTCCAGACGTTGTTGTAAAAGAAACGGATGGTGAATTTACAATTCATATTAATGACGAGTGGATTCCTAAAATTTCTATCAATAAAGAATACAAAAATGTGCTCGTAAAACAATGTAGCCCAGCAGATAAAGAGTTCATTACTACAAGAGTAAATTCTGCGCAGTGGCTCATTCGGTCAATTAACCAGAGACGACAGACGCTATATCGCGTGATGAATTCTATCATTGATTTTCAGATTGATTTTTTTAAAAATGGGATTAATGATCTAAAACCGCTTACCCTAAAAGACATAGCGGATAAACTAAATATGCATGAGTCAACCATTTCGAGGATAACAACAAATAAGTATGTTCAAACTTCATGGGGAATTTTAGAGTTAAAATGGTTTTTCTCTTCCGGGTTAAAATCCTCTGAAGGCGGAAAAGAATCTTCCAAAAAAATACATGATATGATTCGAACACTTGTAAAAGAGGAAAATGAGGATAATCCGCTCTCGGATCAAGACATAGTGGATATAATGGGTAAACGTGGAATAGAAATTGCTAGAAGGACAGTTGCAAAATATAGAAAAATTTTAAAAATTTTACCTTCTAATCGAAGAAAAAGAATACGGGATTTAAAGGCGAGCTAAATGTCAATTGCAAGTATAAGTGTAGAAACAATCGTTCGGGATCATCCTGAGTTAGAGTTAGAACTAATTTCTGGTGATAAAGGAGTATCCAAAAAAATATCTAATTCTGAGATCAATCGACCAGGACTTTCTTTAACTGGATTTTTTGATTTTTTTGCTCACGATAGAATTCAAGTTTTTGGGAAAGGGGAGTGGGCATACTTAAATTCACTTTCAGATGAAAAAGTAGATTTAATTGCGGAGAAATTTTTTTCCTATTCGCTTAATTGTATTATTTTTACTCATGGAAATATTCCACAAAATAAAATTATTGAGATGACGGAAACTCTGCATATACCCCTATTTAGAACTCCTATCTCTACACATAAATTTATTACACTTATATCTGATATTTTAAATAAAAGTTTAGCTCCGCGAACTATGCGACATGGAGTTTTAATTGAAGTTTTTGGGATTGGAATTTTGCTTGCAGGTAAAAGTGGAGTTGGAAAAAGCGAAACAGCACTTGAGCTTATTGAAAGAGGTCATCGTTTAGTGGCAGATGATATGGTGGAAATTCGTCGTTATTCGGAGAGTTATTTAATTGGAACTTGTTCTGATCTACTACGTCATCATATGGAAATTAGAGGACTTGGAATAATTAATATTAAAGATATTTTTGGAGTTGGTTCTGTTCGAGATAGAAAGTTGATTGAACTGATCATAAATATTGAAGAGTGGAATCCTGAGATGGATTTCGACAGAACAGGACTTGATGAAGAAAAAGAAGAGATATTAGGTGTAAAAGTTCCATTACTCAAAATTCCTATTAAACCAGGAAGAAATATTCCAATTATTGTAGAAACTGCAGCTATGAATGAAAGACTCAAAAAAATGGGAACCTTTGGAGCGAGAGAATTTAATAGTAAACTAACAAATTATATTGAGCAGATTAACATTGAAAAAAGTCATATTGAAGATTAATAAAAATGGGCACGGGATGCATGCAAGACCGGCATCCTTATTTGTGAAGTTGGCAGCACAGTTTCCATGTGAAATAACAGTCATAAGGGATGACATTGAAGTAAATGGAAAAAGTATTATGGGGCTAATGATGCTTGCCCTCTCGCCAGAAGTCGAGTTTACTATTGTAGCAGACGGTCAAAAAGAAGAGGAAGCACTTGATGCTTTATCAAAATTAATTCTAAACGATTTTCAAAAATGAAATTTATTAAGGAAATCAAACTTTCGGGAGAAGGTAAATATTATCTAAGAGATTTATATATTTTTCTTTTGAGTATTTTTATATCGATTTTACTTGCTGAAACAATAATTTTTTCTGATGCAAATGAAATAGATTTAGTTGATAAAATTTTTGTTTATATTTATATTATTTTTCCATTATTTTCCCTAGCTCTAATTATCTCTTATATATATCGAAATATTAGAATTAGGCAAACTGGTAAATTAAGAAGCGTTATTCGCTATAGGCTGACACTTGCATTTGTTTTTGTATCCATTTTACCTTCGATTCCAATTGTTTTATTTTCTTCTAATGTAGTCGGTAGGTTAGTGGAAAGTTTTTATCGCATAGATATTTCGGAGGCACTCAAATCGGCAATTGATGAGGTAAAACAATCTGAGGAAGAAGATAAAAAGGTTCTATTTTCAAAAGCTAGATTACTTCAAAAAATAGTATCTAAAGGTGTTCTCCAGCCAGAGGCTATCTATTCGAAAGCCTCTGAATTAGGAGTTTTACAATCCGATAGATATTATGTTGGGATTGTTAAGGGAAATAAAATCGTTGGAGAAACTATATCTCTCTATTCATTGATTTTGTTACAAAATTTTTCAAAAAAAAATGAAGAACAATTTGAAAATTATAGCTTGTATAAGCGCGATAAATCTTTTTTATTTGTAAAGATTAATTCTAAGGATGAGGATAGTTTTTTGATTTTGGGTAAGAGAATTCATATTGGAAATGAGAAAAATGTTTTTAATATAACTAACACAGAAAACTCTTACAATACAGCTGACTTGTGGAAAGAAAAAGTTCCATTTGCACTTCGTTTTTCTCTTGGAGTTTTTTTCATAATGATGTTTGGTATTTCGATTATCGTTTCATTTTTACTAGCAAGACAAATTTCAAGACCTATAGTTCAATTAGCGAGCGCAACACAGCGAGTATCCCGTGGGGAAATAGATGTGCAATTGGATTTAAACGAAGAAGGAGAAATGGGAATTTTAATTGAATCCTTCAATCAACTTACACGTGATCTAAAAGCAAAAAATGAAGAGTTACTTCACACTCAAAGAATTGCTGCTTGGAAAGAAGTAGCACAAAGAATGGCACACGAAATAAAAAATCCACTAACTCCAATCCAACTTTCGGCAGAAAGAATACGCAAAAGATTGGATAACCCCAACAGAGAAAAATTTGATGAGGTCGTTCGAAATGGAACAGAAACAATTATCGGACAAGTGCGAGTCCTAGAACACTTAGTAAAAGAATTTTCTGAATTTGCAAGAATGCCAACACCAATTTTAATCAACCAACAATTAAATCCTATTGTAGAAGAATCGGTAAAATTATTCATGGATAGTGTTAATATCAACTTTGTTTTAAAATTATCTAAAAATCTTCCAGAAGTATTTATTGATAAAAGATTATTTCTAGGTGTTGTTAATAATTTAATTAAAAATGCAGTGGAAGCAATTCAGAATCAACGAAAAGAGAATTCTGAATTTACTGATTTGCAAGATGAGATACTTGGAACCATTCGTATTAGCACGCGGTTAGAAAAAAAACTTTTACGAAAGTCAGTTGTGTTAATTGTAGAAGATAGCGGACCTGGAATTTCCCCAGATTTAAAAGAGAAAATATTCCAACCTTATTATTCAACCAAAGGTGGACATGGTACTGGAATTGGACTTACAATTGTAGAAAAGACGGTTTACGACCATCATGCGCACTTGAGTTTAGACGCTTCAAGTTTAGGCGGGTGTAGTTTTAAAATTGAACTTCCTCTTGAGGATAAATAATCAATGAAAATTTTTATAGTAGATGACGAGTTAGAAATACGAAAATCTCTTCGGAATATTTTAGAAGATGAAGACTATGAAGTTGAAGATTTTGCAAATAGTAAATCGCTTTTAAAAGTTCTGACAAAAGAAAGACCAGCACTTTTACTTCTGGATGTGTGGCTTGGAAAAGAAGATGGACTTCAGATATTAGATGAGTGTAAGAAGATTTATCCGCTCTTGCCGATTGTAATGATTTCTGGGCACGGCACAATAGAATTAGCCGTAAGTGCTACCAAAAAAGGAGCAGTGGATTTTTTAGAAAAACCACTTTCTATTTCTAAAGTTTTAGATACTATTAATACAGTTCTAGCAAAACAAATCAATTCTGAAATTCCAGAGGTAAAATTAGAATTTGACCAAATCATTGGACAATCCCAGGCAATAAAAAAAGTTAAGTTTGCAATTTCGCAGGCTGCATCGACTAACGCACGAGTTTTTATTTATGGAGAAAACGGAACGGGAAAAGAGTTAGTCGCAAAGTCTATTTATCTTAATTCTAAACGAAAGGACAATCCGTATATCGAAATTAATTGTGCTGCGATACCAGAAGAGTTAATCGAGTCAGAATTATTTGGCTATGAAAAAGGTGCATTTACAGGAGCTGTAGAAAAACGAATTGGAAAATTTGAAGCGGCTAATAACGGAACGATTTTTTTAGATGAAATTTGTGACATGTCTCTGTCTACGCAAGCAAAAGTGCTTCGGATTTTACAAGAGCAGAGATTTGAAAAACTTGGAAGCAGTGAGTCTATTACGGTTGACGTTCGAGTGATTGCAGCAACCAATATTCCTGTTGAAGATGCAATTAAAGAAGGAAAATTTCGTGAAGATTTGTATTATCGGTTAAATGTAATTCCAATTATTATCCCACCTCTCAGAGAGCGTAAGGTCGATATTCCGCTACTTTTGGATTTTTATATTCAACACACAATTAAGGTAAATGATTTGCCTTTAAAAAAATTGGACAATGATGCGATTACACTTTTAACCAATCATTTCTGGCCTGGAAACATTCGAGAACTCAAAAACGTAGTTGAGAGACTTTGTATTATGACGATTGGAGATGTGATCAAAGGAAAAGATGTGAGGGAAGCTTTGATTGGGTTTAAAAAAGCAGAAGAAATTTTCGAGCAGGGTGATTTGAAAAAAGCAAAAGAAGAATTTGAAAGACAATACATCATTAAGACATTACAATTAAATGATGCAAATGTTAGTAAAACTTCTAAAATTTTAGGTGTAGAAAGAACACACTTATACAGAAAAATAAAATCTCTGAATATCCAGATTGATAACTTGAGCGACTAATGACTAACAACGACTGCTTACATTTTGGAACTTGTGGTGGGTGTGATCTTTTAGATTTGCCATATAGAGAGCAACTAAAAGAAAAAGAACTTGAAGTAAAAGATATATTTCGAGATTGGAAAAATCTTCCTATCTCAAAAACACTTCCTAGTCCAGAAGAATATTTTTATAGACACAAAGTGCAACTTCCTTTTGGACACAAAAAAGGAAAATACGAAGAAATCCTAACTCTCGGTTTACATGCAAGAGATAATTCTAAAATCATTGATTTAAAAGAATGTAAAATACAGGATGAAACGTTATCTGCTATAGCATGGACTGTAAGAGATTGGGCAAGGGAAGAAAATTTTACACCGTACAATGAAAAATATGACCGAGGATTTTTAAAATACTTGGTTCTTCGTAAAAGTCATTTTTCTGGTGAAATTCTTATCGGGCTTGTAACTGCTACACCAAAAGAAATTCCAAAAAAGAAACTAGAATTGTTAATTGAAAAAATTCAAATTACTTTGACTAATATGTCCGAAAAGGGCAAATCTATATTAGCCGGAGTAATTCAAAACATCAACAAAGAAAAAACTACGATGGTAATTGGAGAACACGAAAGACTACTATGGGGCAAAAAATACATTAAGGAAGAATTTGGCGGATCTAAGTTTCGAGTAGGTCTCTCAACATTTGTCCAAGTAAATCCATACCAGACTCCAAGACTTTATGGAGAAATTCTAAAACATATTCCTGAAGGTGCGAATGTAATTGATGCGTATTGTGGAGTTGGAACCATTTCTCTTTTTCTTTCTAAGAAGGCTAATCATGTGTTGGCGATTGAAAGTAATCCTAGTTCCATAGAGTTTGCGAATATCGCATTAAAAGAAAATAAAATTAGAAATGTAAAATTTTTGGTTGGAGATAGTGCAAGAATTCTTTCGCAAGTGGAGGGCAGTTATGAAATTTTAGTAGTCGATCCTCCTCGTAGCGGATTAGAGCGAAATGCCGTTAATGCTATTTTAAATCTTAATCTTCGCAAAATTATCTATGTTTCTTGTAATCCTGAAACTTTAGAAGAAGATGCAAGGACTTTATCAAAAAAGTATACTTTAAAATCAGTCCAGCCAGTTGATATGTTTCCGCAGACATATCATATTGAATCGATTGCTATTTTTGAGCGAGACAAATGAAACTTTCTGTAACGGTAAAACCAAACAATAAAAAGCCCAGTGTCGAAATTTTGAGTGAATCGGAGTGGATTGTGCGAGTGCGGGAACCTGCAACAGAAGGAAAAGCAAATGATGCTGTATTAGAAGCTATTGCTGAAAGTTTGCATATTTCAAAAACTAGAGTGATACTTCTTAGGGGAATGAAATCAAAACAAAAGTTAGTGGAAATTCTTCTGTGAAAAAAGCTATACAATACTTCTACTTTTCTGATTTAGTAAAGGGATTAACTGCCACAGAGGCACAAAGTCACTGAGGTATGCTATTTTTTTTATGCGTCATTTTAAAGAGAGCAGGAATTTAAGTTGGAAATCAAAATCAAATCAGTAATAAATATAGTATCAATTTCTATTTTTTATTTTCTTTTTCACACGATTCTCCATTCCCAATCAGTAACTACTGATGAAGCAAAACAATATAGATTCGTGATTGCAAAGACTGGACTTACTCTTAGAACATCTCCCGACACAGAAGCTGAAGCAATAGATACAATTCCTTTTGGAAAGGTTGTAGAAGTTATTAGTGAACTTCCTGAGACTGTGAATGTCCAAGGAAATATTTCTAATTGGTTTGAGGTCAAATACAAATGGAACAAGGGATATGTAGTAAGCGGCTATTTAAGTGAAACCTCCGAGAGTCCAGACAAAAAACCATACAAACAAAAAGACTATGTAGGTACTTGGAAAGGAGATTGGAAATGTGGAAAAGAATTTTCCAATCTCAAAATTAATAAAAATGGAAAATTTTCAGGATGGTTGTTTTCTGGAGGAGATGATTCTGGTTGTGGTGGAATTCCAGTTAAGGGAAGTTGGAATCTAAATCTTTCAGGTGAAATATGTCTAAAAACAAATATGGAAGAATCTTGTTTTTTCATTTTTAACAATAAACTAATTGCAAATTTAGATTCAGCCTCTGGCTTTAAAGAAAATTATGAAAGTGAAATTATGAGTGGGCTAACAAAAGTTAAATAAATTATGGAATTAAACGTATACAAAGAATTTGCCTCTATACTTTCTGATGTAGAATTCCTACTCGAAAAAAACCAATTTGAGATCTATCGGTATGACTCAGAAAAAAATCCAAGGGAAATTCAATTTTCATGGAAGCCAATCTTTACAAATAATCCCAAATCAAATACTACAAATGTAAAACCTGTTTCTCTGGATAAAAATTTTAGTTGTAAACTTTGCCCTAAAAAATTAGGAGCTATTCGTAATTTTGCGCACAAGGGTACAAAACCGATATTAGTTTTGCATTACACAAGTGAGCACCGAAAAGGGCAAAGTTCCCTTACTAAGTCTAATCCAAATTTAACTCTCAGAACAAGGGAATCAGAAGATCTATTTGACAGACTGATTAAAAAAGTATTTGGATTTAGTTCAAAAGAACTTTTCTTTCAAGAATACCCTGCTTGTTCGTTTAATCATAATTCCTCTACGTTAGAAGATTGGTCTGCCCGAATAGAAGCCTGTGATATACATGTAAAAGATACAATCGAAGAGTATGGGATAAAGGCTGTTATCCTCATGGGATCTGCGGCTGTTCTCAGGCTCGGTGCAGAGAAAGCCAAGGAAAAAACAGGCAAAATCGAACCTCTCGTCTTTCGAGATATAGATGTGCCGACTATCGTTATTCGATCTCCCGAAGGAGTTTTTTCTTTAGAAGAAAAAAGAAAAAAACTGGAATCAAACAAAACATCCGAAGCATACAAACAGGCAAAGAAAGAAGAGGACGAAGTAAAACTCTCTCTCGTAGAACATTTAACTGGGCTTAAAAATCAACTAGGTTTGACTTGATACAATTCGCAGAAGTTGCCATTAACCTCCCTATTCGAGACGAAGATACTTTGACCTATGAAATTCCTTATGGAATGAAAAATATTGAAGTAGGCAAACGAGTAGAAATAGAAGTTCGAAATAAAAAAATGGAAGGGGTTGTAGTAGAAATCCATTCTTTAATACCAAATTACAAAACCAAACCTATCAACAGAGTTGTAGACAAACACCCAGTAATCACATCTGATCAAATTGAATTGGGAAAGTGGATGAAAGATTTCTACATTTCTACACTCGGAGAATCACTCTACAAAATGATTCCAACCGGACGAAGAAACATAAGTAGTGAAAAACTAGATGTAACGGTTGAATCCAAACTTTTAAAACTAAATAGCGAACAAGAAAAAGCCTATCAAAAAATCCGATCTGATTTCGGAAAAGAATCTACTCATTTGCTCTATGGCATAACAGGTAGCGGAAAAACAGAAGTATACATTCACTTGATGTATGATTTACTGGCTAATACAGATAAGTCGGCAATTTTACTTGTTCCTGAAATTAGTCTCACAGTTCAGATTTTAAAACGACTAGAATTGATTTTTGGAAAACAACTTGCCATGCTTCATTCGGCGATGAAAATTTCAGAAAAGTTTAGAAATTACCAACAAGTATTGTCAGGTGAAAAGCGGATAGTCGTTGGTACCCGCAGTGCCATCTTTGCTCCTGTAAAAAATCTTGGACTTATTATTTTGGATGAAGAACATGACGGTTCCTACAAAGAACATTCGAATCCAAGATACCATGCAAGACAAATTGCCATGCAAAGATCTAAGATGACTTCGAGTGTGGTAGTGCTTGGCTCTGCGACTCCTTCGATAGAATCTTTCTATTATGCGAAACGTGGACAATTGCAATTTCACACAATGAAAGAAAGGGCGAAATCGGCTGAACTTTCAAAAGTATTTCTCCAAGAAAAAAGAGATGATAAAGATATTATCAGTGACACTCTACTTTTTAAAATCAAACAACGGCTGGACAAAAAAGAACAAGTAGTTCTTCTTTTGAATCGTCGTGGGCATAGTCCTCTTATCTACTCCAAGACTGATAAGAAGATGTTAGAATGTCCGAACTGCTCTACGAATTTATGTTACCACAATAAGGGCAGGGCTGTCTGTCATCTCTGTGGGTATTACGAGAATTATGCGAAACTTACCGACAGGTTAAACGGCGAAGTAGAACTCATGGGCTCTGGCACGCAAAAGTTAGAAGAATACTTACTCGAAAAATTTCCAACTGCGCTAATCGAAAGACTCGACCAAGATGCGACTAAAAATAAAGAAATCTTAACCGACGTTATTGGTCGTTTGATTGAACGTAAAATTGATATTCTCACCGGAACTCAAATGATCGCAAAAGGTCTAGATGCCTCACACGTCACGCTCGTCGGTGTGATTAACGCCAATACTGGTCTTGGACTTCCTGACTTTCGCTCGAGCGAGAGAGTTTACTCCTTATTAACCCAAGTTGCAGGTAGAGCAGGGCGATCGGAGCTTAAAGGAGAAGTCATCATCGAAACCTCCAATAGCTCCCACCCAGTTATCCAATTTGCAACTCGCCAGAATTATGATGAATTTTTCGACCATGAAATTCTAGTTCGCCGTGATTTACTCTATCCTCCCTTTTGCAGGCTGATTCGACTTCTAGCTCGTTCAAAAATTGAAAATAAATCCGCAGAGGCAATTGAACTTATCAAAAAAGAACTGGATTTTAAAATTCTAAAGGCTGGATTAAAAGACGTTATAGTGCTTGGTCCCGCTCCCGCTCCTTTTTATAAAATTGATTCAAATTTTCGAAACCATATCGTTATCAAAACCAACTCTCTACAAAAGCTACGCGATATTATCCGTGAGATTAAAAGTATCAGTCAGCCGTCTAACGTCTACTTGGAGATTGATATTGATCCGATGGACTTGGTGTGATGGATTTGCCACAGAGACACTGAGACACAGAGAAAAGAATTAGGAATATTAGCGATGAATGCCGATGGTTGGATTTTCTGTTACCCAAATAGTTTCATTTTTCAAATCAAGTGAATAGCTAAATTTTTATTTACTATACAAAATAAATTTTTACTTTGGTTTTTATGGTTTTTTATAATAAAATTCAGGGGCAAGATACAAGCAGTAGGAGTCCTGTTACATCTCCTAAGCAGTTTCCTTTCAAGATTTTTGCTGGAGTTTTTATTTTTGTTTTCCTGTTAGGTCTTGGGTTTTATTTTCAATCTACTTCCAATAGCCAAAAAACTTCTAGTTCTGTGGTTGGAATGGCAAAGACTGCAACAGAGCAAGCTAAACAAAGACTTGCATTTTTAGAGCAAAAATTAAAGAATAGAGAAAGACTTTCTTATCGGGAACGGCGAGAATTCGTAGATTTACTTTGGCTTGTAAAAGGGATACGACTATTTAATTGTGATGAGAATGGACAGAATTATTTAAAGGAACTTGGAGTTCTAACAGGTTATCTTTTTAGTTCGAATGATTTAGATTGGCGAGGCACAGGGAAAACTTTGGATGATGCACTGAAAGAAGCTTTTAAACTGACAGGAGTGCCGATGGAAGAGTTTCAAGTAACAAAATGGGCAAAAGATATTTATGGAAAGTCAAGACCTGTCCAATGGAGAACAACGCATAATTCTGAGGTGAATATTGATTCACCGCATGAATTGAATGGTCCGGATGTTTTTCATGTCGGTTATCAAACGGAAGGAAAGAAAAATATTGTAGGGCATATTTTGATGGATTGTTTACCTTATTTTAGAGATGTGAAGAAAGAAAATGATTGATTTTATTAAAGAAAATATCTATGAAACCATTGAAATTGTAAAATGTAGGATTCAAGAATTAACTCTTGAAGAAAGTAATCTATTTCGTAAAAAATTTCAAGACAAATTTACGGAAGGACATGGTTACTTTCCCGTATGGGAAAATATTCATCCCCAATATGCTGTTCGTCAACAAAATGCATGGGAGTGGTTGGATGAATTTATCCAGATGAAAGAAACATATATTCTTTTTGATAAATGCGATCAGCCAAATGTTTTTATCTTTGAAGAGAATCAGTCCTTAATCCAATTTCTTGCCGAATTTCCTGATTACATTTGTTATTTCACTAACAAAAACCTAGACTATGTTCTTTGTCAAAATGATAGCGACTACCTAATCGCCTCCGGCACCGCCATCGACTGGCTACGGCAAAAGGTTCTTCTCCTCACTTCCCAAGGTTGGCAAGATGCGGATAAGCGTAGTAAGCCGGAAGAGTTTGAGTGATTGGTTTAGTATAATTAATACTTAAAGAATTCTGAAAATTATTTTTCTTTATCACTCTGGAAACTTTCTAATGGTGTAAATACTCAAGAATTATTTTTCCGTTGACTAAAAACTATTGACATATTAGTCGTATGTAATCCGAGTTACTTGCTAAAAGCAATACTGAGAAGAATTTTATGTTTAAAAAGTTAGTCATACTCTTAACACTTGTGCATTTTTTACAAATCCCAATAGTAGCAGCCCCCCCCCGATGCGACATAAATAAAAGCTCGATAGCCTTACCCTCTAAGCCTAACAACTTCAATCTATTTGTAGAAAATTCGTTTAGTCTCCACGGATATATTTCTGGCAATACTGGTTTTAAGAATGACCTAAGTCGAGTCATGATTCATGCAAAAGGTATATTGGATGAGGGTAATATAAAATTCTATGCCGTGAATAATGATGCTTTTCCTGCAAAAATAACTATCGGAAATATTGATGATACTATTTCACCTAAGTCTCCTCAATTTATGCAAGGAACAAATTTTACAACTGATATTAATAAACTTCTTGAGATAGTGATTAAAAAATCTGCCCCCTCAGATGTCTCGGTATTAGTCTCCGACTATCTTTATACAGTAAAAAATAAATCCCAGAAGGAAAAGGAATTAGAAAAGAAGGGTTTAGAAATACAGGATACGCTTGGTAAGCTACTCAAAACGGGGGATTACACAACTGTCATCGTGAAACTAAAATCTGACTTCAAAGGGACTTATGTGGATTATACCCTAACTCGCCATGCTGTATCAATGGATCGACCTTACTATATGTGGTTTATCGGAAAGAAAGAATTCATGTCTTCCTTTTTGGATGCTTACAAAATTCGAGAGTTAAAAGGATTTGAAGCGGCTTATGTTTTAGAAAAGAAAAATGCAGTTAATCCGAATTACACGATGCTTTTAAATACAAACAAAGTAGGCAGTTTTAGCATAAGCAATGCCAAGCTCGAAAAAGGATACAGACATGGTCTAGATGTCAGTGATCTTTCTAATAAAAACGGACAGAAAGAGCTTAGATTTTCTGTCGCAGTGGATTTGAGTTCTACAGGTATGGAAGATGATTATCTGTTGGATAATACCAATTATATTCTCCCAGAAGGATATACATTGCAAATTGACAATATCTGCTCACCAAATCTAAAACTTCACCAAAATGACAAACCTCATTTAAAAGGAAAGACGGTTACTCACGTTTTAACGCTTACTACAAATTCGTTTAAGTTTGTAGAAGATATAGAAATAGGGTTAAAAAGAAATATTCCAGCTTGGGTTCAAGATTCTAGCACGATGGATGATACGAAGACAAAGACAGACGAAACTCTAAAGAATCGAACTTTGGGATTTCACTATCTAGTAAAAGGCGTTCATGATGCTTATGGTGGTAGCAACACGCCGTTTTTTAAAATACCAATTTATTTAAAGAAGTAGGAGAACTATGATTTTTTTTCATTCGTTAATAACAATTTTTTCCACTGTAGATTTTGTTACGGCTCTTGGTGACAAAGAGGTATATGCCTCTATCTGGTGGGTAGTAGGTTTACTTAGTTTTTTTATGGTGATAGCTTATTATTACATCATCAATGACCCTCGCTTTACACAAACCTTTCATTGGATAGGCTGGCTAATCTTGAATAGCTTCTTCAATTTCGTATGGGCGTTTTGGAGAACAAGACAAGTCTTTACAAGAGAAGGATATGAATTTGGAATGAGTGAATACATCTCATTTGCCGTTAATGTCGGAGTCATTGCTGCCATTCTATTTTTCATTCTATCCATTCTTTTAAAGAATTGGAGCACAAACGCGAAGAAAACCCCTTTTTAAATTTAGGAGAAATTATGAGTCGATTATTTATTTTTGGAATTGGTGGAACAGGAGCAAGAGTAATCAAAGCTCTTACCTTTTTACTTTCTGCCGGAGTGGATATTAAAGCAACGGAGATAGTCCCTATCTTGTTAGATCCCGACAGTGGAAATGGGGATTTGCAAAGAGCAGAGGAAGCACTAAAAAACTACCAGAGAATACGTAAAGTTGTCAAAGAATCTATCAAAACAGATAAAATTGATTTTTTCAAAGCTGATCTCAAGACGCTTGACGAACTAGCTGTCAATCAAAATGAATCGTCCAATCGAATTGCCTCTGGATTCCGTTTTCAATTAAAAAATGTGCAAGGAGACAGATTTCGAGACTATATCGACCACGGAAGTTTGGACGAGAAAAACCAAGATTTTATCAACCTTCTTTTTTCACAAAAAAATTTGGACTTAGACATGGAAGTTGGTTTTAAAGGAAATCCTAATATTGGAAGTGTGGTTCTAAACCAATTTAAAAATAGTGATGAGTTTAAATACTTTGCCACAAGTTTTAATCAGAACGATCGGATATTCATAATTAGCTCCATATTCGGCGGAACAGGTGCTAGTGGTTTTCCACTCCTTCTTAAAAATATCAGAGAAGCAGATGTAACTCTTCCTAATTTTAAAAATCTACAAGATGCAAGAATTGGAGCGGTGACTGTACTTCCTTATTTCGGAGTCGCCCCTGACGAAAAAAGTGAAATCAATATGGGCACTTTTTTATCTAAAACAAAAGCGGCTCTTTCTTATTACGAAAGAAATATTAGTAACAACAAATCCTTAAACGCCATGTATTATATTGGAGACACTTCCGAAAATAGCTATGCAAACCATGAAGGATCCACCAATCAAAAAAATGATGCCCATTTTGTGGAAGTGGCATCGGCACTTGCGATTGTAGATTTTATGAATATAGATGATAGCTATATGACCACAGTAAATAAAAGAGCTACCGAAGTATATTATAAAGAATTTGGACTCAATAAACCAATCGGAGCAAATGGAATTCAATTTTTGGATATGGGAATATCTACCCAAAAAATAATCAAAAGTCAGCTTACTAGATACATGTATTTTAATTTGTACTTGCGAGATGAAATAGAAAATGCTCTGAATAAAAATGCTCATCCTTGGCTCAAAGATGGAAACAATAAAATTACGAAGTCATTTTTGACTTCTCCCTTTTATGAATTTATAACAATTTACAATTCGCTATTTTCTTCTTGGCTTGTAGAGCTTTCTAGAAATAAAAAATCGTTTTCTCCCTTCAACTTGGGGGTAAATGGAAGTAATCTCTTTCAGTTGCTTTCAGGAATTGAACCGAATAAAAAAATCTTCGATACATTTAAGTCAGACAATTATGATTTATTTAATGGGAAACTAAACGAGTCCTTAAAGGCTATTGGCGATTTGCCCGTAGAACAAAAATTTATGGGCTTGTTCTCACAGGCTACAAAAAAACTAATCAATGAAAAATTTGCAAACATGGAATCTTAAGGTACGGTAATATCATGGACGGAAAAGTATTTAGACTACACTCAGGAATCGGAAAACAGAATGAACATTGGTTTGATAGTGATTTATATAATAAGAAAATCATTGATACCATTCACGATCCAACCGCATTAAAGCTCATGCCTACGTCCATTCCAAGTCCTTTTGCTAGAATCGATTTGGTGAAGACTGCCTTCAAGTATGTTGTCGATAAACAGGATTTAGATGGAGACACCGCATACCATCAGTTAGTCTCAGATTGCTTAGATGTAGGTCAGATTATATTTGAACGAGATAAACATGAGTCTAAACTGAAAATTGAAAAATGGGACAGAGATATTGACTTAGAAAAACTACGAACTTCGCAAAAGCCAAAGCATAAATTATTATATGAGACACTGGATTTGTTTATCAAACAAGATGGAAAGGATTATAATTTTGAAGATCAACCTGTTACGTATATTATCAAATACAATAACAGAATCATTGGCGCGACATCTCCTGTTACTTTATTCTTTACGCCTGATAACGATCTAAACTCCGTCGATATTCAATTCAGCATTGCAAATGGACAAGATAAAGTTTTTGATAAAATTTATATGCCGCTCTATAAACGCGATGAAAGTTATATAAAATTTCTTTTTTCCTTTTTCTATGCACATAGTAAGTTGACAGACTCGATGAAAGAAGTCTGGAATTACTTAGAACTAAATTTGAAAAGATTAGAGCAGACTAATTCTAAGTTATACAATACAATTTTAAATCATGTAAAACCAAACGCTGAGAAAGAATATGCAAACTACGAAGACTCGGATACAGGAACAAAAGGAGATGACATACTCATTTTAGGATGTCATTATAAGAAGAAAACTTCTGACAATTCACAAATTGAACAGAAAAGTGAGTTTGTCATAAACTCTACGAAAATAAATCCGCAAAAATATCTAATAAAACCTTTAGCATTACAGAATCAATTTTCCAAACCTTATATTTATATTTCTGGACAATGGAGTTCGAATAATACAGTTCCTTATTACGATCCAAGTGAATTAAAAGACAGACGATTACCAGAAACAGATGATAAATATCCCTATCTAACAGTCAGTGATTTTTTAGAAAAATATATTATTCGCCTAGTCTATCCAATCAATAAAGAAAAATACTTTGATGGAAATTTACAATTAGGTAAAGAGAATAATTTAGGTTACGCGCTACCAATTAAGAAATTGTATTTTGACTTCTTTGGTATAGAAGATTTAAAAAGAAATTTGAAAATGTCTGTGAATGCTATGGGAAGTATCACTGTTACCCTCGATGTTCCTGTAAAAGGAGGGAAGGTAACATTTGAAAGAAAATATGATGTTGTACAAATAGCAGAGATTCCAGAACCAGACGAGTCTAGAAACCAAGGCTATATTCTAGAAAATAAATTTAGTTTTTCTCTCTTTCCACCAGTGAAGTCGCCAACTAAAAATCATTTCCGTGCCTTACTTTTAGATAGAGATATATCGGGCGTATTCAGTGGAAACAAATACGATCTCTATTTTCAGAAAATTGAAGAAATAGAAATTACCGATTCTAACAATACAAAGCGAAAGATCAATTCTGTCAAAGAAACAAAGCCTCTATTAGATTCTGATGATAAAAGATTTAGAACCAGATGTGATAAAGAATCAGAAGGAGTGACATCGCAGTTCTATGTTTTAGAAGATGATTTTGATTTTATCGAAGTCAAACATTCATTTGCCTCTGGAATCCTTGTTCCCAAATTTGAGCGAAGCAATGGAAGCGACAAATACACGTTTGCCATTGACTTTGGAACGTCCAACACTCATATCGAATCTATCATCAATGGACAAAAAACTCCACAGCCTTTTGAAATCTTGGATAAAGATTTGCAACTGGCAACTCTCCATGATCCAAGAATAACTGATATTCAAGAAGGATTTCCCTATATCATTGAGTTAATCCATTACATATTAGTTCCTGAAAAAATAGATAGAAAATCAGATTCAAAATTTCCCGTTAGAACAGCCATTGGTGAATATAAAAATCTGAATTATAACAAAGGTGTGAGTACATTAGCAGATTGTAATATTCCATTTTACTTTGAGAATAAGACTGGCTTGGAAAATTTTCCAACAAAGATCAAGACGGATTTAAAATGGTTAAATATCGAGGAAGAGGAAAATAAACAAAGTGTAAATGCGTTCTTAGAAGAATTACTATTTTTAATACGTAATAAAGTTTTACTGAATGGTGGAAATATAAGAGAAACTTCTATCATCTGGTTTTATCCTTCGTCGATGGATTCAGGAAAAGTCGATAGGCTAGAAAAAATATGGCAGAGAATTTACAGAAATTATTTCTCCGATGATGTTTCAAAAGTTCGATCTATCTCTGAGTCGATCACTCCTTATTATCATTTCGCTAATGGAGGAAAGGCTTCTTCTTTTGCAACTGTTGTTTCAATAGACATTGGTGGGGGAACTACTGATGTTGTTGTTTATGATCAGAGAAAACCAAAACTTCTCACATCTTTTAAATTTGCAGGCAATGCTCTCTATGGGGATGGATATGACGGAAATTCAGAAAATAACGGTTTCGTGTTAAAATACACAAATTCAATCAAATCAAAAATCACGGATAATAATTTAAGCAATTTGCTTGGAGTCTACAATGAGATATCTCAAGACAAACAATCTCGAGATATTATTTCTTTCTTTTTTTCCTTAGAAAAAAACAAAACAATCAAAGAGAAAAAAATTGCCCTCAACTTTAGTGAAATGCTTTCAATCGATAAAGATTTAAAAATTATATTTATTCTATTTTATTCTGCGATCATCTACCATATCGCAAAATTATTGCAGGCAAAAGGAATTAGCCTCCCAAGACATATTACATTTAGTGGGATGGGTTCTAAGTCGATTTCAATTTTAAGTTCTGGAAATAGAACTTTAGAAAGTTTCACAAAAATTATTTTTGAAAAAGTTTTTCAAACACCGTACCTAGAAGATGGACTGACGATTCACCAAGAGATAGAATTTCCGAAAGAAGTTACCTGCAAGGGGGCATTGCTTGAGGAGAAGATTGACGTAGACCAAGAAAAAATCAAAGAAGTTCTTGTTGGGACAAAAGAGCCAAAACTTATAAAAACAACAAGCATAAAATACTCGGATGTTAATAACGACCAATCTATTAAAAAAGATGTAATAGAAGAGGTGAAAGAATTTTTTAAACTCATCTTTGAAATAGATTCTAATGAATTTAGTTTTAGTAGAAAATTTGATTCAAATCCAGCGCATATAGACAAATACAAAGAAATCATTAAAAAAGATTTGGAAGATAAATTGAACGATGGGTTAAAAGAAAAAGAAAAAGAACTCTATGGAAACAAAAACGCAGAGCTAGAAGAGACACTCTTTTTCTATCCATTAGTGGGAGTTTTAAACAACCTTGCATTCGAGATTTCAAAAGGCTTCAAAGGATAAGTTTATGAATAAACACTTAGCAATTCTTTGTATCATTTTATTTTCTGTTAGTCTTTATTCAGAAAAAGCAACCAAAAAAAAAGAAACTCCAAATCCTTCGCCTATAATTGAAACTAATGGCGAATTACCTGATGAAAATAAAGGAGATAAGGAAGATATTTCTGAAGAATCCAAAGATGATATTAGTTTAAAAACCGAAGGGGAAATATTCAATAAGAATCTAGAAAAGATTTTAAAAGTTTGTAAAGAATATAAGTTTATAAAAGAAAATTCACCAGAACAAGATACTCCAGACAAATCATGCCAAAAATTGAAAATAGAATATGAAAAAGAAAAATCTCTTTTAGAAAATTATAAAAATATTTTAAATAAAATCCAAATCTCAAAATTTATGGAAGCAAATTCAGAGATATTTGAAAAAGAACTAAAATTAAAATTAAAAAAGAAGATTGATTCCATTATCAATAAACATCGAAACCAGCTAATTGATTCCCACTTAAAGTATTTAGAAGAGAATAATCGACATTTTGCGATTCAAGAAGATGCAATCAATGTTCCTTCAATTGCTTTGACTTCACTATTTTTTTTATTCACTACATTTTTGATTCTTTACTATAATAAAAAACTAAAAACTACATTAGAACTTTCTAATAAAGAAATTTCTGAATTAAAACAACAAGTATCGACTCTATCTAATTCTACAGAATTGAAAGAGAAAGTAAACCGTTTGTCATCTATGTCAAAAGACATTGAAAATATAAAAGATGATTTGATTAACATTCATAGAAAATTAAATGAAAGACCGGTTACTACTCAGAAGGAAACCGCTCATTATCCTCAAAAATCAGTAGAAGAAATCTATGATGAATACTTTTTTTCTAATCCTACGACTAATGGTGATTTTACAGATGCATATAAGAAGAAAACTTATACTCCAAACGAATCTATCTACCGCTTTCTAGTAAATAAAAATGGAAACAGTGCAAAATTTACTTTTATAGATGACGAATCTGCTATCAAAACAGCTATACGGATAGCATCTTCGTATATCGAACCAGTTTGTGAGAATGTAAATCCGAGAAATCCTTCTGCAAAATCTATCAAGACAATAGAACCTGGAACGGCAGTAAAAGAAGGAAATATTTGGAAAGTGATCAAAAAGGCAAGGATTCAATATGAATAAAATACTTTGGCTAATATTATTTTTCCTCTTACAGTCTTGTGCTTTAGATAAGCAGGACTCTATGCAATCTATCGTAGTGTTTATTTTAGAACTTTTTGCTTTATTGATTATATTTAGATTCCAATTCAATTCATGGAGAAGAGATAGAGCGAAAATTGTTGAATTTGGAAAAATATTTCCAAAGAAAGGCGGATATATACTTCAAAGCCAAAAGGGAAATGCTACTAGCTCGGATGATGATTCACTTGAAATAGCCGAAAGTAAAGTGGAAGATACATTTAACAGTAATCCAGTCTCAACGATTCAATTAATCGACTCTAATTATTCTAATCCAGTTTTACTACAAATCTTAGAATATATCAACGCGTATCTTACTAAAAACAAAAATGCAATAGCAGATTTTCATTTAATCAAAGATATAGTAGAAAGAACTTGTGAAGTAAAAGATGAGGAAATTCACTTTTCTCTGCCATCTCCTCTCTATCTGGGACTTATGGGGACAATGGTGGGAATCTGCATTGGTCTTGGAAATCTAGCTTTCCACGCTAATACGATGACAGAGGCTAATAGCAGTAGTATTACCACATTCTTAATCAATGTAAGCCTTGCGATGGTGGTTAGTATGATGGGGTTATTTTTTACTACGATAAATAATCACTATTATAAAATAGCGAAACATGAATTAGAACAGAACAAGAATGATTTTTTTACATTCATTCAAACTGAGCTTATGCCAATCATGTCAGATGATGTAACGGCTAATCTCTTTAAGCTACAAGAAAATTTTTCTAGGTTTGGAGAGAATTTTTCTGAGAAGACAATTCATCTAGAAAAGTTCATGGATACCAATATTAGAAATATTGAGATGCAAGATAATTTGATGAAGCAAATCAAAGAAATGAATTTTGTTACGATTGCAGACTCGACTGTAAAAGTCTTCCAAGAATTAAATCATACTTCCACTCATCTATCTACTTTCCTAAAAGAATTTCAAAAATTTGAAAAACACCTAAATAAAATATCGGGCTACTTTAGCGAAATTGATTCAAGAAGACAACTGGTTTCCGATGGAGTGAGTCAGGTTGATTCTAATATTGGAAAAGTATTTCAGGGATTTATCCAAGCGATGGAAGATCATAAGCAACAAATATCCAATTCCTTTTCCTCACAATTTCAGTTTGTCGCAGATCAAAATAGAAAAGTCCAAGAGGGCATTGATGGAGAAAGACAAAAAATACAAAATTCCTATTCCGAATTTGGAATCTCTATTCAAAAGTCTTTGACCGCAATTCAGGAAACAAATCAAAATCAACTGAATCTAATTAAACGCATTACCGAAGAGGAAACTGTTGAGATTCAAAAAGCATTTAAAGAAAATAGGAACCAATTCAAAAAATTTGATAATCTTGACAAGTTACAAATCCTAGATGGACTCGTGAAGCATATCGAATCACAAGCGACATTTCTTGTTACCAAAGAAAATGAAATTAAAAAACAAATTGAAGTTTTAAATCAAAATATTACAGGGATGATCTCTTCTTTAAATGCAGTAACTGCGCGTGAAGCTGCGGCTAATGACTCTTTACAAAAACTCAACCAAGGAATTAACAGTCTATTATCCGCTTTTCAAGCAAACCAGTCTGTGATCAATCAAGCTGAAATTTTACAAACCATCAAGACAAACCAAGAAATTTCGCAAAAGCAACAGACTGAATTTGCGGAGAAAATAAATGCGATAGTCGGTAGTATGAACAAAGTATCAGATACGATCAATGTAAATATGAATAAGGTAATTGTTCAGTTTCAAAGCATACAAGAGAAAACTATCAATGGAGATATCTCACAATCTAAACATCTAACAGGAAAATTAGATTTTTTGCATACTAAAACAGGAAAAGCACTATTATTTTCCGGTCTTTTGCTTTTCGGTTGGAAATTTGGATGCAATGAAAAATATACAGTACAAGAAAATCCATTATTTTGGAGCGAGGATTTGGGAGAAATGCAATGGGAAAAAGCAGTTGAAAAATGCATAGAAATGGACAAAAGACTTCCCTTTCAAAAAGAGATACTCGCAAGTTTTAATAAAAATAATGAACAAGAATTAAAAGGAGATTATTGGGTAACATTCGAATCCGATCTATCTCTAGAGCAATACACAATTAGCCTTAACAATGATGAAAAAAAATCTTATAGCATAAAAAAGAAAAATTCTGCTAAACTAAGATGTGTGAGTGGGCTATGAAGTATTATTCGATAGTTCATATACAAATATGAAACGAAAGCATTCTAATTTTTTCTGGGCTTCTTATACTGATTTGATGACTAGTTTATTTTTTATAATGCTAGTTTTGTATGTTTTGACTTTTATTATGTTAAGAAAACAAAATGAAGAAAATAAAGTCAATGCAGACAAATATATTAAAATTCAAGAAATTGAGGCAAGTACTAGAGAGTTAGATGATGGAAAAATATTTGATTATGAAAAAGACTTTAAGCGATTTGCGCTAAAGAGTCAGCCCAAATTTGACAGTGCGAGATACACAATCAGAAACGATGATATCGAAAATTTACTGAAAGCCGGAAGACGAATAGATACAATCCTTACTAATGCAAATAAAAAAAATGTTCTTAAACTTGATCTTAAATATCTAATTGTGATAGAAGGAACATCATCTAAAGACCATTTTCCTATTAATAATGAATTGAGCTATTTGCGAGCATTATCCGTTTTCGAGCTTTGGGAAAAATATAATATCCCTTTCGTGACAACCTATTTAGACAAAATAAGAAAAGGAAAATCTAGAGAATTAGACATAGAAATTATCATTGCCGGAAGTGGCGAACGGGGAGTTGGCAGAAGTAAGGATGAAATTGACAATCAGAAAATTTTAATTCAGTTGATTCCAAAGATTAGTAATATGGAGGAAAAGGTAAAAAAATGAATAAATTTCAAATTGGCTTAAGGAAATATATCTTTCTAATTGTTTTCGCTATATTGCATAATTGCGTTTCTAGCAGTAAATACGAAAGTTTACAAAAAGAAAAGGAACGAAATGAAGAAATTAGTTACAAACGAATTTATGAAGATAGCCAAAAAATTAAACTATTATCAGAAGAGTTAGAATTACTAAAAGAAGAATGCCAGCAGGCTTCTAATGGTAAAAATAAAAAGTCTAACATCGAGGACGAAAAAATAAGAAGGCTTTTAGAATTTAAAAGAAAAAATGGAAACTAAATTACTCTCGTATCATCAAATCTTCCCTTACATTCGGAACACAGTGTTCTACATCTATCTCTTCACTCAATAATTAACGTGAACTCGATATAAGAAAATTATTTTTCTGTCGGGGGTCTCAAGTAATATAAAAGCCTACTTAGAACTACAGATTCCCAATATCGCTTGGCGGTAGTGTGAGCGAAGCGAAAGGGTGGAATTTTGGGAATGACAAACTCAAAATCCTTACCTTGAATTCACGTTAATTACAATACAAAAGCATTGACATTAAATCAATAACCAAAAGATTAAAATAAAAAACTCCGTGCCTCTGTGCCTCGGTGGCAAAAAAATGCAAACAATAAAAAACAAACTAGAACTAAACAAAATCATACGAGGACTAAAATCCCGGAACAAAACAATCGGATTTGCGCCGACGATGGGATTTTTACATGAAGGACATACTACACTTTTTAAAGAAGCAAGGGCTAATACCGATATAACGGTAACGTCTATCTTTGTNNCGGATTTAGCTAAATGCAAAGAGGCAGGTGTGGATATAGTGTATTTGCCGGAGGTGGAAGATATTTATCCTGGTGGAAAAATTCCTGATCTAAATATGAAAATTCCGCATCTCATGAAAAATCTTTGTGCGACAACACGACCTGGGCATTTTGAAGGAGTGCTTCTTGTGATTGCGAATTTATTTCATACTGTAGAGCCTGATATTGCTTTTTTTGGATTAAAGGATTACCAGCAGTTTTTAATCATAAAAGAATTTGCGCGCTCTACTGGATTTAGAATGCAAGTGGTGGGGGTGGAAACGATTCGAGAAATAGACGGGCTTGCGATGAGCTCTAGAAATGCTAGGCTTTCTAAAGAGGATAGACAAACGGCTGTTTTGATACCGAGAGCATTTGAATTAGCAAAAGAATATATTTCCAATGGAGGACGAGATATTGCCAAGTTACTAGAAATTATTTCTGAGGGAATTCTTCGTTCATCTAAAATGAAAATAGATTATATCGAAATTTTAAATGCAACTGATTTAAGCTCACTCGAAAGGTTGCAGGGCGAAGTAGTAATTGCCGTTGCTATCTTTTGCGGTGAGGTGCGGCTTATTGATAATATTCGATTGACAGTTACCTAAGTCCAAGTAACATTCCCGCATATGGAAACTTTGATGGAATGTTTGTTGAATCCGGGTGTCCCTTGTGACAGTTGGGCTAATTACGCTTATCTCATTTGGATTGGATTGGGAGTTTTACTTACCGTTTTGGAATTTTTTATTCCTGGTGTGTTTATTCTTTTTTTTGGATTGGGGGCTTTTGTCGCTGGTGGACTTCATTATCTTTTTAATTTTGGAATTGGGATGCAAGTTACAGTTTGGATTATTTCTTCCTTTATAATCATCTTGTTCGGAGCCAAGTTTCTGAAAGATTTATTTCCATCTGATCAATCTTATGAACCCACAATGATTGAGAATGTGCAAGGTCGAATAGCACGAGTTATAAAAAATGTTCACTTTGAAAAAAAGGGAGGGCGAATTTCTTTTCAGGGAACTGATTGGGATGCGATTTCTAAAGATTCAGAAATTACAAAAGGTAGTTTTGCAAAAATTCTAGAACGCAACAATCTCACTTTTTATGTAATTACTCCTTCTGAAGAAGAAGTCGCTATTTATCTAAATTCCATAAAAAAAGTAGAAGAGGACGATTGATTTGTTTTTTATTCTCTTTCGATTCCTTCTTGTTCTTACGATTGTTTTCTTTTTGATTTATTTTCTTATCGTTGTGATTGTTCCTGAAAATCATACATTCATCCAAGAAAGGCTAGGAAGATACTATCGAACTTTGTCGCCTGGGATTTATGTTAATATTCCTATCGTTGATAGAATTTCCTATAAACTTAGCAAAAAAGAACAAAGTCTCTCCATTAAAAATTTGAAATGTGAAAGCTCCGATGGAGTTGAGTTTTTGATTGATTCCATTTTTGTTTTTCAAGTTCAAGACCCTTTCAAAGCAGTTTACGAAACAGAGAATTACACCGAATCTATTTTGTCCGAAGTCAAGTCACATGTAATTACAGAAATTCATAACCATTATTCAGATGAAATATTTGCAAGAAGGTATGGAATGAATCAAAGTGTTGTAAAACATATTGGAGAGCGAGCCAAAAATTGGGGTATTAAGATAATTCGTTTTGAAATCCAAGAAATAAAACGAGAAACTAAAATCACTTGACTCTATATTTTAAAAAAACCTAAATGAAATATATTTGAAAATGACGAGATTCTAAATTTTTTAATAAATTAGGAGATACAATGGCAGAAACTTTCACAATCCTTATCATAGTTGCGGTAATCATCGTCTATAAGACTTTTATCATCGTTCCAGAGCAATATGCTTTCATTAAAGAGCGATGGGGTAAATACCAAGATCCTCCACTCAAACCAGGTTTTCACTTTTTAATTCCTATCATGGACAAAATCCATTACCAACATAGTTTAAAAGAAGTGGCGTATGACGTTCCTCCACAAGAGTGTATCACTAAAGATAACGTATCTGTAGAAGTGGATGGGATTTTATACATCAAAGTTTTAGATCCTGCAAAAGCTTCTTATGGTATCGACAACTACTTATTAGCCACAACCCAGCTTGCCAAAACAACTCTTCGTTCTGAAATCGGCAAACTCAACTTAGACGATACTTTTTCGGAAAGAGAAGAAATTAACCAAAACGTAGTGAAACAAGTTGATCACGCAACAGATCCGTGGGGAATTAAGATTACCCGCTACGAAATCAAAAACATCACACCGCCAAAACAAGTTCTCCATTCGATGGAACAACAGATGCGAGCTGAAAGAGAAAAACGTGCAGAAATCACAATTTCCGAAGGAGAAAAGGCTGCACGTATTAACCGCTCCCTTGGCGAAAAGAAAGAAGCGATTAACGTTTCCGAAGGAGAAAAACAAAAACGAATCAACGAAGCAGAAGGTCGTGCGAAAGAAATTGAATTTATCGCAACTGCAACCGCCACTGGAATTAGAGCAGTAGCTGAGGCAATTTCCAAAAAAGGGGGAGCGGATGCTGTTGACTTACAAATTACCCAAGGGTACCTCGAATCTTTTGGTAAAATTTTAACAAATTCTAAGACGACAGTACTTCCATCTAACATGGCAAATATCGTTGGAGCATTTGAAGGTTTATCGAAAGTAACCTCCTCTTTTCCTGGTAACGATTCTAAAAAAGGAGATAAAAAGTAATGGAAAATTTTATATATGTATTTTGGGTTATTTTTTCTCTCTATATCGCTTTTAAGTTTATTCAATCTGTAAGAATTGTTCCAGCACAAGAAGTTCTCATTGTCGAAAGACTTGGTAAATACCATCAAACTTTAAATGCAGGTTTACATTTTTTAATTCCTTTTTTGGATCGTGTTACTTATAGACATACTTTGAAAGAACAAGCAATTGAAGTGCAACCTCAGATTTGTATTACCAAAGATAATGTGCAAGTCAAAGTGGATGGGATTTTATATTTAAAAATTCATGATGCACAAAAAGCCAGTTACGGTATCGAAGACTATCGATTTGCCGCTATTCAGTTGGCACAAACTACTATGCGTGCAGTGATTGGTACATTGGAATTAGACAAAACGTTTGAAGCACGCGATTCTATCAATCATAGAATTGTGGAAGTAGTGGATACAGCCGCCGAGCCGTGGGGAATCCAAGTTAACCGCTATGAGATTCAAAATTTGAGTCCACCTAAAACAGTCCTCGAAGCAATGGAAAAACAAAAAACTGCAGAGCTAAATAAAAAAGCTGAAATTTCTCTATCAGAAGGGGACAGAGATTCAAAGATCAACCGCTCGGAAGGTTTAAAACAAGAAGCAGTAAACAAATCCGAAGGGGAAAAACAAAAACGAATCAATGAAGCAGAAGGGAAAGCAAAGGAAATTGAGTCTATCGCACTTGCTACTGCAAAGGGGATCGAGTCTGTTGCGGAAGCGATTAGTTCAGCAAAGGGTAAAGAAGCTGTGAAACTCCAAATTGTGCAGAGTTTTATTAAAGAGTTTACTCACTTAGCAAAACCAAATACAGAAATTGTGCTCCCAATGGATTTAACAAATATTGAATCTATCACAGAATCTGTAACAAAAATTATAGACAAAGGAAAATAAAAAATGGCACTTTCTGCTGATCAAATTGTAGAATTACAAAAATTCCAAAGGTTACTATCTCTTTTGGAAAAAACACTAACAGCTTCTAAAAATGATGAGCAGAAAAAACGCATAACTAAAGATATTCAAAAGTATAAAACGAAGATATTAGCTATATCGCCTGACGGTATACCTGATAATATTCACAATGCAGTTACTACTCCGTTACATGCTACTTCTCATGATGTAAGAGACAGTTCAAGCAATAGCACTAAAAATAGTAGCATACTTTCTAATATTGCTATTATGAAAATTTCTCCTCATTCTCATGACGCAGAAATAAACTTTATAGCAACTTTAATTAATGTAATGGAAACCGAGTATGTTCCAGTTTTAGGAGATTCACATACTAAGTTTGATTTCTCACATGCAACCGAAAGAGATGCGGTAATGAAACATCTTGAAAATATTAGACGAACGATGAAAGTTTTAATGGAGACTATTGAAGAGTATGCGCTCTCAGAAAAACAAGATTTTAAAGAGCAGTTAGGAAGAATGAAGAATAAACAATCGAGGATTTTTATTTCAGAGGCGGGAGATTTATTTAAAGTTTTTAGAGACTTTTTAGAAAAAGTGCAAGATGATATGCAAACTGGAGGAGTGGTTGTAATGAACCTTGGTGAAAAAATTCATTTTAATCCTAGATTTGAAAGAGCCACTATCTTAGAAGGAAAGGACGTAGGTTATTCTCTTCGTCAATTTTTGGAATTTACAAAAGCTGCTATAGATAGTATAAATCTACCTACATTAAAAAGATAATTTTGAAAAATATTTATATAACAGAAGGCGACCCAACTGGAATTTCTTATGAGATTTTTGACAGTGCGTTTCCAGTAATAAAAAAAAAATCTAACAAATATAATTTTATTTTTGTTTCAAGCCAAAATCAAATTAATCCTAAATATAGTAAAAATTTTGAAATAATAGAAAATATTTCTGATTTTAAAAATGCTTTCACAAAAAAATCAAATCTCTATCATTTTAAAACTAATATTCTAACCAAAACAGAAGAAAAAAAAATAATTCTTGGCACACCTTCTATTTATAGTGGCAAATGTGCATTTAACTCTCTTTTGAGTGCTATTAATCTACAAAAAGAATTTGGTGGGGATATTATTACTTTGCCGCTTAGTAAAGAATGGGTTATTGCTTCTGGAATTAAAAATTTCAAAGGACATACTGAGGTATTTGCAGAAAAATACAATAGCAAAACTTTTATGTTAATGTATGGAAAAAAACTCAGAGTCATTCCGCTTACTACGCATATACCACTCAAGTCTGTTAATAGTGCCTTGGCGAAAATACGAATTTCTCCCTTAGTAAAAGCAATTCAGAAATCACACTTATTAAAGTCCCCTCGTATTGGTTTTTGTGGTTTAAATCCACATGCAGGAGAAAATGGGAAAATTGGAACAGAAGAGAAAACAATTATTCTTCCATTTATTCAGGAAATGAAAGAGCAAGGTTTGAATGTGGAGGGTCCTATTTCAGCAGATTCATTGTTTATTCCCGAAATTTCTAAAAACTATGATTTGATTTTTGCTTGTTATCATGACCAGGGATTGATTCCTTTCAAATCATTAGAAGGCAAAAATGGAATTAATGTAACTCTTGGGCTAAATTTTCTTAGGGTATCACCCGATCATGGAACTGCATTTGACATTGCTGGGAAAAATATAGCAGATCCAGAAAGTTTTATTCAATGTATTAAGGTATTAACAAAATGACATTTATTGATCAGATCATTTTACCAATTTTTATTCTTTGGCTAATAGGAATTATCCTTTCTTTTTTTAAGCGGGATTTAGAGTTTTTATGGAAAGCTTTTTTTCTGTTATTTTTTTTATTTTATGTAATTCAATTTCATGAAGAATTATTCCTAGGTTTTTATCGATTCAAATACAATTATGCAAAGGAAATTGTGGGTTGGATTTATGGGATCGGAAAGGCATCTTACTTTTTTTTATTACTTTCATGGCCGATAAGTTTGATTAGAATTTATTATAGTGCATCTGGTTATTTGAGTGAAATCACCATTCGTATTCAAGTAATAGTAACAGTTGTTTATTGGATTCTGTTTTATATTTATACATTATTTCAGTTTAGAATAGACAATTTTTTGATGAATACTCTTGTAAATTTTTTAAGGTTTAATTAACGTTTTATACACAAGTCAATTTGAATTTCGGGTGTCATAGTGAGCTTGTCGAAACCATGCTTAATAGAAAAAAGTATCCTTCGACAGGCTCAGGATGACGCCATGGGGCTAATACCCGAAAACCAATCTAANNCAATCTAATCTGAGTATAGTATGAAGGGTAATCAATGAAAAAAAGATGGCGTTATTATATAGATAGAGATTTCCAAAACCAATTTGTTTTTAAATTTTCTATGATTATCCTTTTCAATGCGATAGTTACATTGGGATTACTCTGGTTGGTGAAAGAAAAATCATACAGTTTATTGCCAGAGGGTGCATCTGTTTTAGTTCATGTAGATGTAGAAAATGCTTTATCTCTTTCTCTTCTAGACGGCAAACCAGTATTAGACGATGAAACAGGTAAAAATTATTTTCCCCTCAAAATGTCAGAGGGAGGTAATCCGCCTAAATTGTACAATGCTTTTGATTTATACATAATTCCTATTTTTGTAACAAGTATTTTAAACGTTATTATTGTTAGTGTATTTAGCATTTTCTTTTCACATAAAATGGCAGGACCGATTAAAAGAATAAAAAATACGTTAGACGCTTTTGTAAATCAAAAAGAAGTTTCATTAATTTATCTTCGTAAAGGAGATTTTTTTAAGGACCTAGCAGAGTTAATCAACAAGGCTATCCTAATAAAAAAAAACGAAGATAAATGAAGTTTTTTTTGGGTTTATTTATACTATTTATTCAAATCATTTCTGCTGAGCCCCGTCTTGAAGAAATTCAGAATTTGCAAATCATTGATATTCCAAAAATTCCTAACTGGATTAGGGATAAAAAAACAATTCCTAGATTTAAACTTATGATTTTAGAAAAATTAAATATTTTACTTTTGGATAATCCTGATGAAATTACGAACCAAGCTCAAACGTTATTACAATTGCTTTCGGATGTAAAAGATAACAACAAGGATAATGGTTCTTCTTATAATTATTTGATTCGAAAAAAGTCTTGTTTATTATTAAATCATTTTAATGGCACAAAATACGAAACAGAGTCCTATGAAATGATGAAAAATCAAATTCAAAACGAGGATAATTCTGAAGTAGCTGCTACATGTATCCAAGTCTCTAGTTTGTTTGAAAATAAAAAAGATGAGACAAATAAAATACTAATTTCAATGCTTGATTCTTCTTTAAAAAAGAAAAAGATAACAGAGGATGATGTTGAAAAAGTTGCAACGATCATTGAAGTCTTAGGAAAATTTAAAAAGAAACAATCTTATTTAAGCCTTCTCAAAGTTTTAGATTCTAAATTTCCGACCGAAATAAAAAACAAAGCTAAACAAATATTAGAAATGTTACCTCAATAGTAGGATTTAAACTAAAAAACTATTTCTATTGCTTTTTAAAAAATATCTATTATACTGTCTTTTTAGATTTAGGGAATTACTTTATAACTAGGAGTTAAAAATCAATGAAACCCATCCGAAACATCATATACACAAGTGCGGTTTTTCTTATTAGCCTTTTATTTTTGCAAACAAATCTATTGGCACAAAAAAAACTTGAAATTGACAAGGAAGAAAAGATTCGCCGCAAAGAAAAGTTACAAAAATTAAATATAAAGTCTTTTATTAATAGAACGAATGAAAGAGCGGATGAATCTGCAAGGAAAGCTGACATTGATACAGGAAAAAAATTAGCTAGTTTGTATCACTCTAATCCGATTTCGGCTACTCACAAAGGTATTTCCATTAAACGATTTGAAAGTCAAGAAGAAGGTCGTTTTGGTGGGGACATCATGGAGTTTACAAAGGAAGCTTCCTATGGTCATATCAATGCAATTGTTAGAGTTGTATCTGGTTATATTACTGGAATGTATGAATACAACCAAGAAGATTCAGAACTTTTGGCTTTGTATGTTGTATACTATAATCGAAAACATAGAAGTAATATTGAATATGTAGATGCAAATTTTACTCATAACGAGGTTATAAAAAAGGAGAGACTTGGGATTCCTGAAAAATTTGAAGGATGGCGAGGTCAAACTCAAATTCTAATTCCCCTTGAGAAAAATCTTGTAAAAGGAGGAGGTCTGGATATAGCTACTTTTGAATTGGAAGATCAAGTAAATCCAGATATTGATGCAGGTAATCAAAAGAAATTTGCCAAGTTACAAAATAAAAAAATCAAATCTGAAAAAGAGGAAGTGCAGGCAAAATACGATGCTGTTCTAAAGAAAGAAAAAGAACTTCTGAATCGTAAAAAAGCGATAGACGATAAGCTTGCCGAACTTATGAAAGATCCTGAAAAAAATAAGGTAGAGATTGCTCGTTTACAAGTAGAAAAACGTAAAATTGAGAAAGACCTAGAATTAGTAGCGGTTGAAAAAAAAGAGCTAGAAAATAAATTAGAACAAATCGCAAGAAGAGAAGAAATGCGAAAACTCGGTTTTACTTCTGAAAAGGAATATCTAGCCTACTTAGCAAGTCAAAAGAAAAAAGAAGTTCAAACGCCCCAAGAAAAAATTGTAGAAATTGAAAAACCAAAACCTGTAATTGTGCAGCCACCTGCTGTAATTGAGCCTCCTGAAGATCTAAATTTTTGGCAATCTTTTCACACAAAAGAAAATACGATAGCCGGTAGAGAGTCTTATCAAATTGCTGATGCTGGTATTGTTACGATTGGATACGAATTACCTTTTCATGAAAAATCAGAATTACGACTTTATCTTTTTAGCTCTAGTAGATTTAATTTGCTTAAAACTTCAGAAGGTATAACACTAAGCCCTAAAAGTCCACTAATCTACTTTGAAGGAAAAATTTTTATTTATGAGATATTTAACCGAGCTACTTTTCTAACTCAATTAACTCCACAATTAGATTTTGAATTTAGAAGCTCAGATCCAATTGACCCCGACTCTAAAATTAGTTTTGATGGGGAGAAAATTTTGATAACCAAAAAGAAGATGTTAGGTAGATCGGATGATATTTTATCATTTACACGTAAAGATTTGAATCTGATAAAATANNAAGTAATAACCCTGAATGTAATTAATCCCTAAATCTCTAAGTGCTTTAAATTCTTCTTCTGTTTCAATACCTTCCGCTATTACTTCAATTTGAATTTCGCGGCAAACAAGCATTATACCCTTAATTATACTTCTACGAATTCTATCCTTGTCAATTCCCCGAACTAGAGCCATGTCTATCTTAATGTAATCCGGTTGAAATTCTGCAAGTAAGTTTAATCCTGAGTAACCGGCTCCAAAGTCATCTATTGCTGTTTTGATTCCCTGTCTTTTGTATTCTTTGATGATCGAAAGTAAGTGAGCGTGATCTTCTACTTTTTCTCCCTCTGTTACTTCGAGTATAAGATTGTTGATTCCAAAATTGTATTTCGTTGATGCTTCGATAGTTGTACGAATGCATGTCTCTGGGTTATAGATTGCGTTTGGTAAAAAGTTAATACTTAATAAACTATCCATCTTTAAGCGGGATGCTAATTCTATTGCTTTTACTCTACATGCTTGGTCAAACCTGTAGCGGTTTTCATCGTTAACTTTTGAAAGAATAGAGTAGGCTGATTCACCGTTAGTTCCACGCACTAACGCTTCATGGGCAAAAACTTTTTTATGGTCTAGATCAAAAATTGGTTGGTAAGCCATTGTAAATCCAAAATCTAATCCAGCACCTTCCATACATTCGGAACAATTCATCTTTTTGTAGTTTACATTTTTCATTTTTAAATCTCGTATTTATAGTATTCCTAAAAAGTGACCTTCTTTTAATACCGAATTTGGCTCTTCGTAAGAACCAATTTTTAAATTTAAAAACTGTCCAGTGGTAAACTTAGTAGTATCTGCAAGTCTAAGTTTTATGTAGTCGTCAGTGAGGCAGGTCCCGTCACCTTCTAGGATTGCTTCTCTTGACTGACCTAAAAGTTTTTCTCCAAACTTTTTGTATTGTTCTTTCGACAGGTCATTTAAAAGTTTTACTCTTTCTTTTTTTTCTTCTTTTGATACATCATCTTTCAGTAACTCAGCAGTTGTTCCTTTTCTAACCGAAAAAGGAAAACTATGGATTTTTGCAATTTCAAGATCACGGGCTAATTGTAATGATTCGCTAAATTCAAGGTTTGATTCGCCGGGAAATCCTGTGATGATATCTGTCCCAATGAATAAGTTTGGATTTTTTTGTTTTACTAAACTGATTCGTTTATAGAATGTTTCTGCCGTATAACTTCGTTTCATTAATTTCAAAATTTTACTGCTTCCACTTTGCATAGGGACATGTAGGTAATTACAAAATCTAGGATGAAGTGTAATTTCAGCTAACTCATGACCAACATCAGAAGGCTCAATCGAAGAAAGTCTTAAACGAGAATACTCAAGAGTATCCAATATTTGAAGAAGTAACTTATTGAAATTTTTTGTATTAGATTCATCTCTAAACCAACCAAGATTTACTCCTGTGAGTATGATTTCACCGACTCCGTTGTCTTGTAAAAATTTCACTTGATCGATTACATCTTTAGTATTTCTGCTGACTCCTTTTCCGCGAGCTTGTGGAATTTTGCAATAGGAGCAAACTCTATTACACCCATCTTGAATTTTTAAATAGGCACGAGTATGGTTTTGCGGAAGAACATCTGCATAAGAAAAACGATCTAAAGCTGGACTCTGATTGGTTTGTATTTGATCTGTTTTTTCTAAGATCATATAAGGAAGTTTTGATTTATCTGTATTACCCACAACTCCTGTTACACCAGGAATTTTTTCAATCACTTCTTTATCCGTTTGCGCATAACACCCTGTTACCCAGATTTGGGATCCTGGGTTGTTCTTGATTGCATTTCTTATTATGTTTCTATTTTTTGAATCCGCTCTATTGGTGACAGTGCAGGTGTTAATTACTACAATTCCTGGTTTCTCCGTGTCTGTTACCGTTTTTATTCCCAACTTCGCAAAGGAATTCGCTAAACCGTCTGTTTCAAAAATATTGAGTCTACACCCCAGGGTATGAAAGCTAACAGTATTTTCCATTAAAGTTTCTCGTATAAATTATTAATTCGCTTTTGATTTTCTAGAAATATTGTATTCTGATTTGTATCTATAGCAGATTCAATTTGTAATTTTGCTAGCTCTAAATTAATTTTTGCTTTTGCTTTGTCATTTGCCTTTAAGTAGCTAATCGCTATTTGCTCATAAATCAAAGCTAAATTATTTTTTAAATTTGGATTATTAGGAGCAAGAGCAGAAGCCCATTTTAAACTTATTTCTGCTTTTTCAAAATCTCTTTTCATGTAGTAAATGTTTGCTTCTAAGGATAATGGTCTATAATCCTCAACCAGGGATAATTTTAATTTTTCGATTATCTCTAGTGCCATTTCAGTTTTTCCAAATTTCAAAAGAAGGGAGACTTGCTGAAATTTTAATTCTGCTTCAAGTGGAAATTTTTTGACTGCATCTTCACATAACTCTAGAGCGGGTTTGAACATTTGAGCTGAGGTATACAATTTTATAATATCTATGTATGCCCTTGTGTCATCTGGTTTGAATTTGATTGCTGCTTGAAAATGATTTAATGCAGGTCGTATTTCTTTTAAATTCCAATAATTAAATGCGGCTAAGTAGTGTAACTCGTATCGTGGTTTATCTGCTTTAATAATTTCTCGAATGGTCTGGAGAGACTCTTGGTAGGATGCTGCTTTGTAATGAGCTAATGCACGTTCGTAGGTAAGTTCATCTTGCGCAAAAATAGAATGAGATGCAACTATAAGTAAGATAATGAATGATTTCATTTGATTTTTTGTACCTCTTACTGACAATTTCTGAGATACAATAAATTAGGAAATGAATTTTTATTTCAGCTCNNTGGTTCATAAGAAATGTCTCGATATGTTCCTCCGAAATAAAGCTTTTGTCGCCGACTACAATGTAGGGAATACCCTCTGGGGTAAAACCAGTTTTGTATTCATACGGAAAAAGGAAGTCTTGGAGGAGTAGATACCCTGTTCCAAAGTAAACTCCTTCTCCGTAATAGTATTTATAACGAACAGAAATCTCCGGCAATATGATATCAGGTTGTATAATCCCAAGGGAAATTTTTTCTATAGAAGCTACGATTCGAGTTTTTCTCCACTCGAACCATAACTTTCTAAATAAAAAGTAGGTCATCACTACTAAGACTGGGATTATATAATTGATCAATTTGCTGGAACCACTTCTTTATTTTCGTTTTTTTTCTCTTCAATTTCAAGACCATAGTCTTCCCAAGGTTGTTCGTCAAAGGTAAACTTTTTGTCTTTAGCATCCACTTTGATTATGGTTGGCATTTTATAGGCTCCAGTTAGAAGCTGTGTTGCCATGTAATCTTCTAGTTCCTTTTGGAAAATTCTCCTTAGAGGTCTTGCTCCAAATGCAGAATCATAACCAATCTCCGCCATATACTCTTTAGCATCTTGAGTCATGGAAATTAGAATTTTTCGTTCTAGCAAACGTTCATTAAAGTCTTTTAACATAATGCTTACAATCGAAACAATTTCTTCTTTTTTGAGAGGTTGGAAATAAATCACTTCATCTACGCGATTTAAAAATTCTGGGTTGAAGTATTTTTTTAGTTCATCTCTGGCTAATTCTGATTTGGCTTTGTCTCTGTCTCCTGCTTGGTCTTCAAAACCAACACGTCCACCTTTTTGAATCTCTTTTGCACCAATGTTGGAAGTCATAATTAAGATAGTGTCACGGAAGTTTACTTTTCTTCCCTTTGTGTCTGTCAAATTTCCTTCTTCCATAATTTGGAGTAAAATGTTAAACAAGTCATGGTGAGCTTTTTCGATTTCATCTAATAAAATCACAGAGTAGGGCTTTCTGCGGACAAACTCTGTTAGCTGCCCACCATCATCATAACCAACGTAACCAGGAGGAGCTCCAATCAATCTGGAAACTGCATGAGGCTCCATATATTCAGACATATCAATTCGCAGAATATGGTCTTCTTTTCCAAATAAGAATGTTGCTAGTGCTTTGGCTAATTCTGTTTTGCCTACACCGGTTGGTCCGAGGAAAATAAACGATCCGGTTGGTCGTTTTTCATTTTTGAAACCAGTCCTAGAGCGTCTAACGGCTCTGGAAATTGTTTCAATAGCGGTATCTTGACCTACAACACGTTGCTGTAAAATTTTGTCCATGTTCACTAGTTTTTCGTTTTCAGATTCTTCCATTTTTTCTAATGGAATTCCAGTCCACATAGAAATGACAGATAGAATTTGATCTTCGTCAATGGTCACAGCTTGTGTTTCTAACCTTTCTTGCCAAGCGCGGATCATATCTTCCACAATCAATTTCTTACGATTAACCTCATCACGAATACTTGCTGCTTTTTCGTATTCTTGTGATCTTACAAGGTCTTCTTTTTTAACAGATAGCACTCTTATTTCTTCTTCGGCTTCTTTTATGGATTCAGGTCTTCCACAATTTGCAAGTCTTGCTTTGGATCCTGCTTCATCAATAATATCAATAGCTTTGTCTGGGAGGTAACGGTCATTGATATAACGATGAGATAATTTAACAGCTTGTTCTAGTGCTTTTGTTGTGTAACGTACTTTGTGATGGGACTCATATGCTTTCTTTAAACCATCTAGAATTTTGATTGCATCCTCAACGGAAGGTTCTGCTACTTTTACAGTTTGAAAACGTCTTTCTAGGGCTGAATCTTTTTCAATGTATTTTCTATATTCAGTGATAGTAGTTGCGCCAATGCACTGTAATTCGCCACGAGCAAGAGCTGGTTTCAGAATATTAGCCGCATCAACAGCACCCTCTGCTGCACCTGCACCAATCAATGTATGCAATTCATCAATGAAGATTATGATACTTGTAGAAGAGGTAATTTCCTTCATAATTTTTTTGAGACGTTCTTCAAATTCGCCTCTGTATTTGGTTCCGGCAATAAGCCCTGCTAAGTCGAGTGAGAGAACTCTCTTTTCATATAAAAGTTCAGGAACAGTTTTTTCTATAATAGCAAGCGCAAGACCTTCTACGATGGCGGTTTTTCCAACACCTGATTCACCGATTAGAACTGGATTGTTTTTTGTTTTACGGGACAAAATCTGAATTACACGTTCGATTTCTTTTGCTCTTCCAATCACTGGGTCAAGTTTTTTGTCTCTAGCAAGTTGGGTTAGATCACGAGCAAATTCATCTAAGATTGGTGTTTTACTTTTTTCTCCCCTTGGTTGTGCGCTTTGTTGGGTAGATTGCTGACCGGAGGAGCTAACACCGACTGTCCCCACAGGAGGTACTCCTAATAGTCGTAGAATTTCACTTTTGATAACATTGTAATTTACGCCAAAAGTAGAAAGAACAGCAGAGGCTATGTTGTTGTTATCTCTTAGCAGAGCTAATAGAATATGTTCAGTTCCTACATAATTGTGTTTCATTCGTTTTGCTTCTTCTTTGGAAGATTCAACGATTCTTTGGTATCTGTCTTGGCTTACAGGTAAATCTAAAAGAAGATTATCTTCTCGAGATTTTTTTTCTACTTCTCTTTTGAGTTCGTTTAGATTGATATTTAGATTGATTAGGATTTTTACAGCAACCGAATCCTCTTCTCTAAGCAGTCCGAGAAAAATATGCTCCGGACCAACAAAATCATGACCTAGACGTTTAGCTTCTTCACCAGCCATTTCATTGATTACTCTTTTAGCCCTTTTTGTAAATTCTACCATATTTGATCCTTTTAGAAAGATTACTTATTTATTAAAATTCAAAATAAGTTATTTATATATCCTAAGACTTTTACATTTAAACATATATGTTGCATAAGAAAATTAGCAAGAATTAATTTCAAAAAAGAGGAAATTAATTCAGTAAGTCTTATTTTAATGTGAAACATTTTTAGTTACACTTGGATATGTAAGTTAGACTAGTCTTTTTTGTTTATTGTCACTAAGATCTAAAACAAAATCAATAGTCAAACTTACTTAGTTCTAAAATAGGCTCGTCAATATTCATTACTTTTGTCTGTTTTATTATAGTTTCGATACTCTCTTTTAGAGTTAAAGCTTCTTGGGAATTTGGATTTACTTCAAATACCTCGTTTAGTCTGCGAAGAGCTACATTGTAGTGAGATGCTAATTTATAGATTTTTGCTAAATGAATCAAATTCTCTTCATTAAATGGCTCCCGTAATCGAAGGCATTCTGCGTAATCCATAGCTTGTTCTAGTTGATTAGAGAGTACTAAGGCTTTGGAAATTTTTAATAGATTTTCATTTTTCTCAGGATAAAGTAAGTGATAACGAATTAAAAGTTTGGAGTAATTTGCGTAGTCTTTTTCTACTAGGTAAATTCGTTTGATTAAATTAAACACTGGTAAAAGAAGATACTTGTGATCGAAATGTTCCTTTAGTAATAACAAGGCAGCTTTATTTTCATTGTTTTTATGTAATTTAGTTGCTTGGAGTAAGATATTTTTTTCTTTATTGGTCATATCAGGTATATTCGTATTGATTTGTTTTACGAATTTGACTGCCAGGAGAGATAGATCATCTTTTAAATTCCCCACTTTGGCTATTTCTTTCACTATTCTATATGTCAGCTTCACTTTTTTCTACTATGCTTAAAAATAGATTTTCATCATGGTTTACGTCGTCTGTGCCCTCTAAGATAATGTCGTCTCGACCATCTGACCCAGCAATAAATATATCTCCTTCTTTGAGTTCAAATAGAATCACTTGTACTCGATTGTATTCTTTTTCAGGAGTTCCAATTTTCATAAGATGGTTTTCTGCTGTGATAAAAGAGGCTTTTGCATCTCTATAAAGCACAGGCCATGGATGTTCAGAGTTTAAGAAATAAACAGTTCCTCTTTCTTCATCAATCAATCCCATCACAGCCGAAATTAGCATAGTTCCATCAAAAGTAGTAAAAAGTTCATCTAGATCATGATACAAATTTTTTAACCAAATTTCTGGTTGTATGGTGGGAGATTTTCCTAATTTGGTTCGAATCAATGCAGCTTTTACCGAAGTTCCAAAGATAAGTGCACCTCCCGCTCCTTGGATGGACTTACCCATTGCATCCGCATTTACGAAGAACAAATAGTGACGATTGTTTAATTTGATTGTGTCAGTCATACATATATCACCACCCAATTCTGCCTCCCATTTGCGAAATGTGAACTGTTTAAATTGTTTGATAAAAAATTGACTTTTTACATTTTTTCCTTCTTCGTTTCCATTTGATTGTAAAGGAGTCAGTAAGAGAGAAGTCAAAAAATAGTCACCGTCTTGTTTTACTTTTAATTCTTGGACTTGTTGGAGAGTTTCTGAAAGTTCGGCTGTTCTTTGAACTACTTTTGTTTCTAGTGAGGCATTTAGCTGAACAAGTTCTTCTTGGCTTTGTTTTCTATTCTCGATCATGGTGTTAAATTGGCGGGTAATATGACCTAGTTCATCATCGTAATGACTTTCTACTTTATGATCTAAGTTGTCTTTTTTAATTTCTTCTATACCTTTTAGCAAGTTCATGAGAGGTTTTGATAAATTAAAATAAACAAATATAAAAAGAATAAAGATTGTGACCGCAGAGGTTACTACAACGTAACCGGCAGATAGATAATTTATTTCCTTCATGGAATCCAAAATATCTTGTGTGTATACTCCCGAACAAATAATCCAATCCCAAGCCCAATAGTACTTCGCATAGGAAGTCTGTGGTTCAAAAATCAGAGGACTGTATTTCGATTGCCAAATATAACTTACAAAAGCTTCCGAATCTCTTTGGGAATTTAAAACTAGGTCATGGAATATTGTCTCACCCTTTGGTCCTTTTGTATCCATCATGTATTGACCTTCCAGTTCTGGCTTTAATGGATGCATCACCATCTTACCTTTACCATCTAATATAAAAAAATATTCTGTTTTATCATAACGCATATGCCGCAGATTTTTTATGATCAGAGCTTTTGCTTCTTCCATTGTTTTTGGTTCGGTTGGGTCTGTTTTCCAAGATTGTTTTCTGAGTCCTCTTTCGTAATGGTCAACTAAGGATACTACAGAGTTAACCACAGCTCGTAGTTTACCTCTTCGTTCTTCCAATTTCCCTGCTTCTAAAAGTGGAAGTACTTTTACGAATAGAATTCCAGAGAAGAGCAAAATAATGAATAGCCCCAAAAAATTTACTTTTTTACGTAAGGATAATTGTGTTAGTCTACTAAGCGACATGATACTAGTTTTTGTATTATTCATTATTTACTTTCCTTTGTCCATTGTTTTAGAAGCTCTTCGTAGGCAATCGTCTTGGGTGTTTCTCTTTCTTTGATTTCTGGTCTTGGGGAGCCTGGCTGTGAAAACCAATAACTCGGATCTCTTTTTGGATTTAGCTTTGGGGCATAAGCTTTTAATTTTACTTTAGACATTAGTTCATCTTGTTCATCAGCTAAATTGTCCATCGCTTGTTGAGGGGTAAATTCACCCGTAATCGCTTTGGCAACATTTTTCCACCAAAGAGCAGAAAGTCCTGAATAATAAGGAACGTTAGGTCCACTATCTGTCCATTTTTTTCCATCCTTTGAGCGGTAAAATTCGATTAGCCCACCATAATCATCCAAACGATTAGAAAGATATTCGGAGTTAATCGTAGATTTACGAATAGGAGTTCCACCTATAGAAAATTTTTTTAAATCCACTGTTTTAGATACAGCAAACTGAGCCCAAAGCCACGCCATTTTTTTTCTATCCTCAGGAACATTTTTGGGAAATGTCCAACTTCCTGCATCTTGATAACCCACTTTCATTCCTTCTTCCCAATACCTTCCATGCGGAGTTGGGGCAACTCTCCATTTAGGTTTCCCATATTTATCACAGACTGGACTGTCTGCACTGTGAAATCTTGCGTCCGAAAGCCAAGTGATGTACATAAAAATCTGTTGTGCAACATTTCCTTCTGAAGCAGTTGGACCATGTGTTGCCCAATCCAATTCAAATGCGTTAGACGGTGAATACTTCTTCATCCAGTCAATGTACTTAGTTAATGCGTAAACTGCGGCAGGTCCATTTAATTCTCCTCCACGAGAAACCGAAGAACCAACTGGAACTTTATTTTCTACACGAATTCCCCATTCGTCAACGGGAAGACCGTTAGGCAAACCCTTGTCACCCACACCCGCGATTGACAACCAAGCGTCTGTAAACCTCCAGCCTAATGATGCTCCAGGTTGACCATAGTCAGAATGTCCATAGACTTTTTTTCCATCAATCGGTGTCTCTGTAAAAAATTCAGCTATATCTTCGTAAGCCGCCCAATTGAGCGGAACTCCCAGTTCATAATTGTATTTATCTTTAAATTGTTTTTTAATATCTTCGCGAGTAAACCAATCATATCTAAACCAATAAAGATTTGCAAATTGTTGATCAGGCATTTGTAATAAATTTCCATCATAGTCTTGACCAAATTCTAAGTTTAGAAAGTCATTCAAATCTAAATTAGGATTGGTGAATTCTTTTCCTTCTTTTTTCATGTAATCACTTATTACTTCAACACCCTGTGTTCTAAGATGTGTACCTACCATGTCAGCATCATTTACGTATGCATCATACCAAAGAGTTCCATTTTCGATTTGATCCATGATTCTAGTTACAACATCCCCCTCTCCAATGATTTCATGTTCCACTTCAATCCCAGTAATTTCAAAAAATGCACGCGCGAGAACACGACTTTCCCAATAATGTGTATCAATGTTTTCCGCTACTGTTTTGATTTTTTTTCCGCGAAACACTTTTGCTTTTTCTTTGAACCAAAGAAGTTCCTCTAATCTTTCTTGTCTGCTTAATGCGGAAGGTTGAAAAACTTCTACCCAGTTTACAATGGCTAAATCATATTTATCTGTTGGAATAAAGTTAATTGTATCTTCTTTTCCTTTGCAATTAGGAATTAAAATGAGTAATAGGATTAAAAGCAGGATAGGTTTTTGTGTTTTCATAATAAGGTTTACCAAAATAAATTAAAATCATTCGCAAGTAGGAATATTTTCGAGTCAATAAAAAAACTATAAACTTAGTTTAGCTTCTCAAAAAAAATCATAAATTTGCTGTAATTATTTTGTAATTCATTTAACACCGAGTATACCCTGATAAAAAATTTAGAATCATTTTAATTAATAATAGGGGATAACGTTCTTTTCTGTTTATTCGTTTTTATATTTGACAGTAGCTAAAAGCTTTTTTTTAGTGATGAATGCTTTTGAACTTATTTTAGTATGTTTTTAAAATTCTGCCAAAATAATTTATTTAATAATAAAGTTATAGTAGACTTTTGAGTTTTATTTTGAAAGCAAAAAATCCATTCAACTAGGTGAATCAATGAGTTTATTAAAAACTTTTATACCAGCATTATTAATGCTCGTAGCAATAACTATTTCTCTTAACGCACAAAAAACAAAGGAAGAAAATTTACCAGAAGACAAAACCAATAAGGAATTACCATCCGAGCCATCATCTGCAAAAGAAATTCCTAAGTCTTCTCCAACTTCTTACCCAACTAAAATAGCAGAGACTGTGAACAATACACAGCCCAAAGAAGAGCCTAAATATCCAATTACATTTACACAGTTCTTATGGAACGATGTTCCCTTTAGAGGTTACAGTGTATTAGGCGATAGGCTAGCACAAAGAGATAATAAATCTTATGAGTCCATGCAACATGCTTGGAACGTAACAACTGGTCTTTCTTTTACAACTCCAATTGATGGACTCTCTATTAGTATGAATGTATATAGTCCAACTGCTCACAGACAAAATAAGGACAATGACTATTTTTTTCAATCAACACCCGGAAATACAACGAATTACAATACTATTGTGACAAATTCTATCAATTCAGGAAATGCAAATTTACTCATTGACGAAGCAATTAAAAAAAACACAGACCCTAGCTCTATACGACTACGCAAAGAACGAAATGGTTTGAAAGATATTTTTGATACTTCGATTCTATACAAGTGGAATACACGAATGGGTAAGGTCACAACAGGATTTTATTTTGCGAACAACGATAATTTTAATCCTATCACTTTAGGAGAGCTTGTTGTAGGTTTAGAATTTCCATTCTGGAAAGTGATTAATCCATCTTACACAGCTTACTATCGATTTACCTCAGAAGGTGGTGGCGGTGGAAATGGAACGAGCAATCATAGACTAAATATTAGTCATACTTTTTTTAGTGAGAACAAGATTAATTTTACAACAAGTTTAGCTGCTGGTTATCATTATCATACCAATCAAAGTGATTTTAGAAGCGGAGTATCCGATATTACCCCCAAAATCCAAGTGAACTTTGGTTCATTCTTTATAAATTTTTTCGATATGATCCGTCCTGATTCAAAAGTCTACGATGCTGGTGGGTTTGGAGTAATTAAAAATTCCAATCGTGCAGATGGAAGAGTTGATGACCCCTCTAAGGTGCATGGTATACAAAATCAATTTGTAGTGGAACAAATTGGTAGAGGTGTAGATAATCTTTTGACGGGTGACACTTCTGGTTATGGCAGAGAAGCTTTAAAAGCGCAATTGATTCAATCTTACCAGCAACAAAAATTTGTTCAACATATCTATTTCTTTACAATTGGATACAGTTTGAAATTTTAATCGATATACTGGAACCAAAAATGAAAAAACAAAATCTAATATTACTATTTTTTCTAATACTTCTTACCTTTGTTTGTAAACCAAGAGAAGTTAATCACTATTATCCGATAGATGGTTTTGATTCGAATACAAACGAACGAATTAAAAAATTTTTAGAGGAAACTAAAAATTACCCTAAGCGCAAAGTTGCAACGTTTGATGGAGATGGAACAGTTCTAGGGCAAGCACCTCATTACATGGCAGATGAATGTCTTTATGAGGTTGCCCGCGACAATCCAAAGAAAAAGCCAGATGTAATCAAAAAAATGCAACAACTTTCTAACGTATCACTAGAATATGTACAGCTCAGAGTGAAATTCTTTGAAGGGGATAACATTGATTATCTTCGAGAACTTGGAGTTAGTTGTTATAAAAAATACTATGCGGGTAAAGTATTTAAACCCATGGTAGACTTAATTAAACTTCTAAAAGAAAATGGATTTGAAGTTTGGATTATCACTGCAAGTCCAGAGGCAATGTACCAAAAGTTTTTAAGTGAAGAATTACAAATTCCAATTACAAATATTGTGGGAATTAAATCGGTAGTTCGAGGTGGTATCATCACAGGAACTATGGTAGAGCCAATCGTGCAGGATCATGGCAAAAAAGAAGCGATTGAAACATTTGTCCAAGCACAACCGTTGTTAGTCGGTGGAAATAGTCGTGGCGACAAAGAGATGATTGAATACAGTCAGAATTTAAAACTAATTATCAATCCTGACGAATACGTAGCCGAAGACCAAACAGAGAGTATTGCAGAGTATGCGCGAAAGAACAACTGGCTTATTGCCAAAATTAAAGACGTACCATCGCAAGACTTTCCGTATATTTCTTCTAAAATTTTTAACATAAAGAAAAACAAAACGAACGAATAAATATGATGAGACAAATAATAAACTGGTTTCAGCCATCCGTTGCAAAAAAGCGTCTTTCAGAAGAAGCGATTCAAAAAAAATACCCAGTTTACAGATGGCATGTCTTAGAATCTACGTTTATCGGTTACGCTGCATTTTACTTTGTTCGAAATAATCTTTCTGTTGTCTCCAAGGAAATGGGAGAGGCACTTCATTACGACAAGTCTCAAATTGGAGATATACTCGCAGTAACCGCTATTACTTATGGGCTTGGAAAGTTTGTAATGGGTGCGTTATCCGATAGAAGTGACTCTAGAAAGTTTATGGCTGTCGGAATGTTTCTAACAGCACTTGTGAATTTTGTATTTGGTTCAGTTGAGAATTATCATTTGCATTTATTTCTTTGGGGGCTAAACGGTTTTATCCAGGGAATGGGCTGGCCTCCTTGTGGGCGTTCTATTGGACATTGGTTTAGTTTAAAAGAGCGCGGAAGTGTATTTGCCATCTGGAATGTAGCGCATAACGTAGGCGGGGGACTTGTTGGGATGGTTGCTGCTTATTCCGCTCACCATTGGGGATGGAGATCTGCTTTTTATGTTCCGGGGATAATCGCACTTATCTCTTCAGTCTACATTTACTTGCGGCTAAAGGATACGCCTCAATCAGAAGGACTTCCTCCTATCGAAGAATACAAAAACGAAAAAACTCTACACGCAACAACAGAAGAGACTGAGCGAGAACTAGGAACGAAAGAGCTTCTTGGAAAATACATTTTCAACAATAAATTTCTTTGGTTATTCGCATTTGCTAATTTTTTTGTATATATAGTTCGTTATAGTATGCTGGATTGGGGTCCGACTTATTTAAAAGAAATCAAAGGGGCGAGTCTTACCGGTGGTGGTTTTAGTGTATTCGTTTTAGAATTTGCCGGAATTGGAAGTACAATTCTTATGGGTTGGGTTTCTGATAAAATGGGTGGCAGACGCGGGATGGTGAGTTTACTTTGTATGATCCCCATCTTTTTTGCTTTCGGGGTAATTTACTATAATCCGCCAGGATTTTTATGGATTGACTTGACCATGCTTGGAGTCATCGGCTTTTTCGTTTATCCGCCGGTGATGCTTTTGGGAGTTGCAGCGCTTGATGTTACTTCTAAAAAAGCAGTGGGAACTGCTGCAGGATTTGTGGGACTATTTGGTTATATCGGTCGAACAACACAGGCAAAAAGTTTGGGTTGGCTTGCGAATAATCCTGCATTCGGTTGGAATTATGTATTGTATGCAATCCTTGCTGCAACCTTGCTTGCTATTTTGTTTCTTGGGTTTACTTGGAATATTAAACCTAGAGAGTGAATTTACTGGAAAGATTGTTGTTCTTTGATGAAGGCTTTATTTTTATACATCTCGTGATCGGCATGTTGCCTGTTAGCTCTTTGTATTCATTAGGATTTGTTCGATAAAACAACTATAAAAAAAGTTATAATAAAATAATTAGGAAGATTACTTATTTCCTTGAAAAAAACCTAATTTATAATACAGTTTCGGATTATGGCAAAAACTGTTGTAGAAGAATTGGTGTATGAATATTGGGACTGCGATAAATGTGGTCAAAAGGAAATCCGTGGAGATATTAGAACTTGCCCATCTTGTGGAAATGCTAGAAATGAAAATATCAAGTTCTATCGACTCGAAGGAAAAGAAGAAAAAGTAGAAGACAAAACCCAAGTTGACAAATTCAAAGCGGGAGCTGATTGGCTTTGTTCCTTTTGTGAAACTTTAAATTCAGTAACGGATAATAACTGTTTGTCCTGCGGAGCCTCACAGGAATCCAGTAAAAAAAACTACTTTCAAGTTCAGAAAGAGAAAGAACTTAAAATCGCAAAAAAAGTAGAGACAACCGAGCCTAAAAAATCTTTCAATTGGAAAAAATTTAGTATTTGGGCTGTTGCAATACTTGGTAGTTGTATAACGTCACTTTACTTTTTAGGTAAGACGCATAACGTTACATTTCAGGTGGTCGATGTGGCATGGGAAAGGACAATTCCTGTTAACCGCTATACAACGTTTGAAGAAACAAATTGGGAAGACGAAATAAAAGGAGAGGATATAGTAAAACTTAAATCCATCCAAGAAATTCGTTCCTATGAAGATAGGCAAGTCGGTACAAAAACAGAAAGTTACACAGATACAGAACAATACAAAACAGGGTCAAGGCGTGAATGTAGTACAAGTTATGAATCAACAGGCTCAGGTGCCTCCAAAAAAGTAACCACCTGTGATGACGTGCCTACTTATTCGAGTCGAACAGTTCGTAAAACAAGAGAAGTTCCAGTTTATCAAAAATTTCCAATTTATGGAACAAAGGTTACATACAAAGCAAACAAATATATTTACCTTAGAGAATTTACTTTGAAAGGAAGAGACAATGAACCTAAATGGCCAGAGGTAGAATTGGGAACTGGTGTAAATGGAAAAGTGGACAAGAAAGGTGAGGCTAATGCAAGTTACATTGTAGAATTTAAAAAAGTAAACCCCGAAGAGAAAGCTCTAGACTTTCAAAAGATTAAAACAACCGAAGAAAAATTTCGCAATTTTTATATCCTCAATCAGTCAGTCATTCGACCAGTAGACATTTTTGACCAAATTGTTTTGGAGTCAGGGGAAGAAAGAATCGAAGAGAAAAAAGAAGAAAAGTAGCTGTAAATAACAAGGAGTTTCTATGTCAGTTAGGATTTTAAGTTTATACAAAGAACATTCACTCAATTCAGTGATAAATTTTTTTCGTTCGGATGTGCGAATACTCCAAATTATTCTCATGGGAACACTTTTATTAGTAGGAGTTTTTTTTCGAGACTTTTCGATTTTACCGATTCAAATTGGATTTACATTTGTGGCTGGTCTTTTTACGCAGTGGATTTGGACAAAATTTTTAAAAATTGATATAGCCTATTTTAGTACAATGATAACTTGTTTAGGTTTATCTCTTTTGATTCGTAGTGATTTTATCTGGGTACACCCGATAATTGCAGCAATCGTTGTATCTTCTAAGTTTGTAATTCGAATAAGAGGCAAACACATATTTAACCCTGCAATGTTAGGTGTAATGATTGGGATTCATTTTTTTCCAGGTACATGGGTTTCACCTGGTCAATGGGGATATGAATTAACAATTGGAATCTGGCTGATAGTTTTTGGATTTATAGTATCAGGAAGAGCAGGGATTTCTGAAATTAGTTTTGCATTTTTATTTTTTTATTTTTCTCTTCTTGGTTATCGAATTATTAATTTTGGATACAGTTGGGACGTTTGGATTCATCAATTACAAAATGGAGCTTTAATTTTATTTACTTTTTTTATGATTACAGACCCTAAAACAATTCCAAATCACAGAATAGCTCGTGTATTTCATGCACTGCTCGTTGCCTGTGTTGCTTATGTTTGGGCATTTCAGTATTTTAAAACAAACAACTTAATCTGGGCTTTGTTTTTATGCTCTCCGATTGTGATTGTATGGGATTTATTATTTAAAGCTAAAAAGTATGAGTGGGAAAATTCAACAATAAATTAAGAGGTGAACTATGAAATTTAAAATAAAAACTATTACTATACTAAGCGTAGTATTGCTATTAGCCGTTATTCCTATAAAACAAATTCTTGCATTCTGTGGATTTTATGTAGCAAAGGCAGATGCTAGTCTTTATAATCAAGCTTCTCGTGTAGTTGTTGTGCATAATGACAATAAAACGGTAATTAGTATGATGAATGATTACCAAGGAGAATTAAAAGACTTTGCGCTTGTCGTTCCCGTACCTTCCATTTTAGAGAAAGACCAAATACACGTAGGAGATAGTAAAATCATAGATCACTTGGACGCGTATAGTGCGCCTAGACTTGTGGAATACTTTGATCCTGATCCCTGCCAGAGATATGAAGAGGAGGATAGTTTTTTTGATATCAGAAAAAAATCTAAAAATTCTCCTGTTCCAAGTTTTGCCCCAGTGGAAAAAAAAGATTTAGGAGTAAAAGTGGAAGCATCCTATACAATTGGAGAATACGACATACAGATATTATCCGCTAAATACTCAGATGGACTTGAAACTTGGCTCAATCAAAATGGTTATAAAATTCCAAAAGGTGCAAGTGAAGCTTTAAGACCTTATATCAAACAAAAGTTAAAATTTTTTGTAGCAAAAGTGAATTTAAAAAGTATGGCGCAGGGGCTAACATTTCTTCGCCCCTTACAATTTGCTTATGAGTCTCCTAAGTTTATGCTTCCTATCAGACTTGGAATGTTAAATGCAAAAGGGGAACAAGATTTACTGATCTATATGTTGTCTCGTGATGGACGTGTGGAAACTACGAATTATCGTACAGTAAAACTTCCGAGCGATTTAGAAATTCCCGAATTTGTTAAAAATGATTTCGGAACTTTTTATAAGTCAATGTTTAATGAACAAGCCAGAAAAGAAAATCATAGTGTAGTTTTTACCGAGTATGTGTGGAATATGTCTTGGTGTGATCCATGTGCTGCAGAGCCACTTTCCAATAATGAACTCCAACAGTTAGGTGTATTTTGGCTAGCGGATAATCAAAGTCAGTCGAAAGGTTGGAATGGTAATCCCCCTCAGGTAATGGTAACTCGTCTTCATATTCGATATAATAACGAAACTTTTCCTGAAGATTTAGTATTTCAAGAAACGAAAGACCAAACTAATTTTCAGGGACGTTATATAATCCAACACCCATGGAAAGGAAACCCAAATCAATGTTCCCGTGCTAAGGAATACTTCAAACAACTTAGAGTAAGAGAAGAACAACGTGCCGAGAATTATCGAATGTTAACTGGTCTTGAACTTAATGAGATCAAATCCAAAATGAAATTAAAAGAAGAACCTAAAGAAGAAGAGACTAAATGGTGGAAGAAGATTTGGAAATAAAAGAGATAACCTAATCTTCCGCCCCCCGCTCTGAAGGAGCGGTCTAGCAGACCTTCGCACATTCCGCCTGATGGCTAACGGTGCTTCGTCGGTGGAAGAAGATTTTGAAGTAAAAGAGATAAAGATTACCACCGATGGTTAATAATCTTTTATCCGTGTCCATCTGTGTTCATCCGTGGTAATCAGTTTCTAATTTACACTTCCAAGTTTATTTCGTTTTGCATGATTTGAGTTAGTTCTTGGCGTTTACGGATTAATACTGATTTGCCGCTTTTATCCAAAAGCACTTCTTGTGTTTCTGGATAAGAGTTATAGTTCTTGGTTGACATTCCAGAACAATAAGCACCCGTTCCTTCCATTACGATGAAGTCCCCAATTTGCGCCTCTGACATGGTTCTTGTTTCAGGTGCTCCACCTTCTTTTTGTGTAAACAAATCACCACTTTCACAACAATGACCCACTACAACATAATCTTTCGTATTTTGTGGAGTATCACCATTTGCCGCAACAGTGATGAGTGGATGACGAGACCCATACAGAGAAGGTCGGGTGTTTGCATCCATTCCAGTATCCAATTTGATAAACTCAAAACCTTTTGTTCCAGTGTTAACTTTATCCACAACCCGACTAATGATAGAGCCACATAGTGCCATCATATGTGTTCCAGGTTCAATTTCCAATCTGAGTTTACGTCCGTGATTTTTGTAAAATTGAATAAATAATTCCTTTACAGGTTCTCCAATTTTTTGAAGGTCAGTTGTTTTTTCGTCTGACATTCTACCAACTTTAAAACCACCACCTAGATTCACAGTCTGACATTCAGGAAACATTTCAGCGTATTCAAGTGTATAACGAGAAACTGCTTTCCAAACTTCAGGATCACTTCCCGAACCAATATGTGTGTGGACTTTTGTAATTTTGAGATTGTATTTCTCTCTAATTTTTTTGACATCATCCATATACTCATGCCAAATTCCGAACGAAGAAGTAGTTCCGCCCACATCTGTTTTTTGAGTAGCACCACTTCCAAGACCTGGATTCACTCGAATAGAAACTTCTTTTCCATGAAATAATTTCCCGTAAGTTTCAAGTTGGTGTAAGGAACAGGCGTTGTAAAAAACTCCTTTTTCTAAAATAGATTTTAGGTTAGGAGAAATTTCTTGTGAAGTTAACATGATTTCATTTGGTTGAAATCCAATCAGAAGCGCTCTTTCGACTTCATAAATAGAACTAGCATCAATGTGTACACCTTTTTTACGCATAATTTTTAAGATAGTTGCATTTGGATTTGCTTTCATCGCATAACGCACTGTTAACCCATATTCATTTGGAAATGACAGCGCAACCTCACATCGTTTTTCAATTTCTTCTTGCGAGTATACAAAAACTGGAGTTCCAAAATCATTTGCAATTTCTTTTACTTGTGTAGGTGATAAAAATTTCAGTTGTTCTATTTTCATAATTCCTAGTTTTTACATCCCAGTGTTATATAAAGTAAAATTTATTTGCTGGATTTAAAAAGTCCTGTAAATTTAAGAAACCACAAGGATGAGGCGGGAAAGGTTTGGAAATAACGCACAATGAACCAGAGAATAGTGGGAAATATCACTTCTCGTTTGTCATTTTTTATCGCATACACTGCCTTAGCCCCAACTACTTCTGGTTCGATGGTAGGAAACATTTTGGCAATTTTAGGATACCAATCCATACTAGCATCATTTCTTTCAAAATATCCTGTGTTTACATGACCTGGGCAGAGTAGGGAAACACCAATTCCTTTGTCGTGTAATTCTTCATATAACGCAAGTGACATTCCTACTATCGCATAACGTGCGGCAGTATAAGGAACCATGTTGGGTAACGGAAAGTAACCTGCTGGACTTGTAAGATTAACTATATGACCTGACTTTCGATTAATCATACCTTTTATTACTGTTTGACAGGCAACCATTGCAGAGCCAAACGGAAGCATTACTGGTTGTATTGTTTCTTCAAAACTTGTAATATCTAAAGGTTTAAAAGTTCCAAGTCCTGCATTATTTACAAGAATGTCAATTTGTCCAAATTGAGTTTCAATATTTTTTAAGATTTCTGCAACCTTTTTAAAATCACTTACATCACAAGGGAATACTTCCACTTTGCCCCCAAATGCAAGTATTTCATTTGCCACTTTATCAAGTCCTTCTTTTCCGCGAGCAATCAGTGCTAATGTACATCCTTCTTTAGAGAGGCTAATGGAGATTGCCCTTCCAATTCCTTGTGATGCACCGGTTACTACTGCAATTTTATTTTTGAGAACTTTCAATAAAAGTCTCTATAAATATTTTGTCATGAAGTTTATAAATGATTTAGTTGTTTTTGTATAAGGTGGGAAAAGCATTTTTAGCAACGTTAGCTTAGAAATTTTTAAAACTGCTCTTTCATGTGAAAATGCTTTGAACCCAAAATGACCATGATAATTTCCAATTCCACTATGATTAACTCCACCGAACGGCAACTCAGGATTACCCAGATGAGCAACTACACCGTTAATCACAACACCACCGGAAGAAGTATTTTTTAAAATCTTTTCGATGTTTGATTTACTTTCGCTAAAAATATACAAAGAAAGAGGTTTATGTTTAGACTGAACAATAGATATTGCTTCGTCTAAGGTTTTGTATTTTAAAATGGGAAGAATTGGACCGAATATTTCCTCTTTCATAATTGGCGAGTCTAGACTAACATTGGAAAGAATCGTAGGGGAAATGTATCTTTCCTCTGCTTTAAATTCGCCGCCTAATTCTAATTTGGCTCCGCCTTTGACAGTTGTTTTTACTGTTTCTTCTAAACGTTCAAAGTTTTTATCGTTTATGATTCTACAAAAGTCAGGAGTTGTGTGCCAATTCTCGGGAGTTTCTCCATAGAATTTTTTCACTTGCGATTTTGCTAATTCGATACACTCTTCATATTTAGATTCGTGAACCATTACATAGTCTACGCCTACACATGTTTGTCCGCCGTTTAAAACTTTTCCCCAAATTACTTTACCAATTGTGTCGTCTAAGTCGGCAGTTTCATCAACGATTACTGGTGATTTGCCGCCAAGCTCTAGAGTTACAGAAGTAAGATTTTTAGCCGCAGCTTCCATAATTGTAACACCAACAGATGTACTGCCTGTAAAGAATATATGATCAAAAGGTTTTTCTAAAAGAAACTGAGCTGTTTGTCTATCTGATTCTGCCACTGCAATTTCATTTTCTTCAAATATTTCACTTATAATTTTTTTGGTAATTGCGGCAGTGTGTTTGGTGTTATTTGAAGGTTTTATGATTGCACAATTTCCAGCAGCAATGGCGGCAACTAACGGTGTTCCAATTAAATGAAATGGATAGTTCCATGGACTAATAATTAAAATTAAACCTTTGGGTTCATAAATGATCTGACTCGTACTTGGAAAAAGACTGAGCGGAGTTCCTACACGAAGAGGTCGCATCCATGACTTTAGGTGATGTACTGCATCTTTGATTTCCGAAATAACAGGCATAATTTCTGTTAAATCAACTTCATGTGGACTTTTTCGAAAGTCTTTGTGGAGAGCATCCCGAATCTCATCTTCATATTTTTCAATTTTTTCTTTGAATTTTTGCAGTTTTTCGATTCGCTCTTTTGCGGTAGTATTTGCAATTTTCCAACGATTTGCTTTTTGTAAGGCAAAAATACGATCTACTTCTAATAGCTGTGTTGGTTTTACATCTAATTTTTCTGGTTTTGCTTTAACAGTTTTTTTCTTAGCAATTTTGGTGACCATTTTTTTGACCTTCTTTTGAATAAAGATAATTTGTCTTTTGTGAATTTGAACTTGGTTTAGGTTTAGGCTTCGCTTAGATTCATTTCATTTGCGAGAATTTCGGATTCTGGAAATCTTTTATAGAGAGCTTGAAATATCTTGGAAGATTCTTTTTCTAAATTTAATTCGCGGTAGGCTACAGCTTTTAAATATAGAACTTCCATTTGGTAACGAAAGTTTCCTGCTTTAGAAATTTGCACTAGAAATTTTTTGAAATCTTCTTCATGAAAATATAAAACCGCCATAGACCTGTTAGCCACATAAGACTGAGGAAATTTTTCGTAGTAACTTGTGATTTCATTTTTTAATTCAAGAGAGACAGTTGAATTACAAAGAAGTAGAATTTCAAAAGGGGATAATAAGTAGTTTGCTGTCTTTTCTTTTAGAAGCATGTATTTATGATTTAGTTTGTTTTTTTCTGGAACTTCTTTTAACTGTTCTTCAATGGAATTTAAGATCTTTTTGTCTTTACCGTTAATCACATTCATTGCTGCAATCCAAGTCTGTATTTCAAGATTAGAATAAGTTTGTTTCATGTAAAAGTAAATTTTTAGATAGTTATGAGTGTTCTGGTAACTCGTTACAAAAGCTTTTTTTTCTTCCAGAGTAAGTTTAGTAAATTTTTCAGAAATAATTTTGAGGATTGGAGTGATATTTCTTATTCCTTTCCACTCATTTTTAAAAATTTGGAATACAAGTCCAAGAAGATCAAAATTATTTCCTGAGATTACAAAGTCGTACAGGAAATTTTTTTCTGATTTGCTGATTTCTAAAAACTTATATTTATACAGGATATTGATTATAATTTTTTCATCACCTGAAAGAACTAAATTTTTTAAATTATTATTATAAATTCCAGTTAAAATAAAAAAGATTTGAAATTTTAAAGGAAGAAGTCCCTTTGCTAAGTATTTATTTGCTATGGCGACCAAGTCAGCCAAACGATTCATCTGAATCAAATACGTACTTAGAAGCTCTATAAAATCAGTGTCTTCAATAAATTCTTTTTCGTAGTAGGATATAATTTTTTCAAAATCAGAAACTATTTGTTTTTCCTTTTCTGATTTGGCTTGGATTAAGTAATTGGACCTAAAATCTATTTCGTCGATTTTTTTAAAAAAAATCTCTCCTAGTAGATTGGTCTGAATGTATTTTTCGGGTACAAACTTAATGTCATAGGAGTCAGCTAGATTGGTTTTTAAGGACTCTTTTATGTCTAAGAGCTCTGCTTTTAGTCTTAAACTTTTTTTCTCGGGGCTTTCTATTTCCTGTGGTGATACAAAGGAAATAGGAATAGGTGATTCAGGAACCGTAACTTGATTTGGTTCCTGAATTGAGATTTCTTCCCAAACGATTTTATTTTTTTTTTCTGCCATAGATTGAATTCAAATAGTCAGCATTTCAGCTTTCTATTTTCTGTCATTTTAAATCCATGTCCATACTAAAATCATCCGTAATTTCATTCATCCTCTTTTTCTCTATTCAAAATCTTTTTGCAAACGATGAAATCACCTACCTCATTAAATCCATGAGTTGGCGCAAAATACATAGGACGATCAATGCGGAAAGTTTGCCAAATGATAGTGCAGCTTATGCTCTTGCCAGATACTACGAAGAACATAGTGAAAAGTCCTCTCTAAAAAATAGGCTTCTTTATGGAATTATCACAGGAAATTATCCAAAAGAAATTGGACAAACCGAAATCAATTACCTATTAAACAATCATTTGAAAGATTCTAGGGTGATTGTGCGATTGAGTTATATGAAGTTGTATAGGGAACTTGTTAAATTAAAACAACTCAATTACTCGGAACGAATTGTATTTCTGCAAAAATTTACTTTGGAACATGACCCTGTGGTCATTCGGGCTTTTGAAGAAATTTTAAAAATTCTAATCGAACAAAAAGAATTTGAACAAGTGATTAAAAAAATCGAATCTCTCACCGAAGAGGAAAAAAAGTTCATCGTAATTCCCGATGTTCGCTTTTTGTATGCTACTGCTTTAAGTAAGTTAAATAGAAAAGAAGAAGCAAAAAAAAGTTTTCTGTCTATTCTCTCAGATAAACAAGCAAGTTCTTTTGTAAAGAAAAAAGCTATATCTGGACTAAAAGAGTTAAATGAAGACCTACTTTATTTTTTAACAAAAGATGAAATCGCTTGGCTAATCAATCTTTTGCCCATTAAAGAACAAAGAGCCATCTCGAATAAAAAAGTATTTCAACCATCTCAGGTTTTTAATAATGAACAAATAGCAAAAAATATCACTATATTCTTTTTGAATACTACTAGTTTTAATGTTCTTCCTTTTGTTCGTTCTAACATTAGTTTGTTAGGAAAAGAAGAAACATTCTTAGCAAACTTAGTGGAAAATCTGATCAATAAAAATGAAATTTATACCGCTCTCGAAATACAAAATACTTATTTAAAAAAATCGAATTATGCGTTAGTTCATAAAAATTATTTTAGAATTTATCGAAAAAATAAAAATGAAGACAAATTTTTTAGTAGCCTCTTAGAATATTTAAAACTAAATCCTTATGATCTTAGATCTCATGATCTTATGATTGATTTTTTGGCAAATTCAAATTCCAAATCTATCTCTTATATGCCGGAAGAGTATTGGAATCGAGCAATTGAGGCTATTCCTAATTTGCCTGTGAAAGGAAGATTGATCTATTGGTATCTTAGATTTTTACGATATAAAGGGGATACAGATAAACTAAAATTTATTTTGAATTCCTATTATTCGTATTGTCCTGGATCATATTATACTTCTGTGATCGCAGAAGAGTTTGCAAGTGATTTAAAATCTTTAACGCCAATTGATAATCCAACATCTAGTAAAGAAAATATTTTTAAATACTTATCTGTTCATAATAATACAGATTATGTAAAAAGTTTAGTTGGACAAAATTTAAGTTTTGCGTATTACAAAGATTCAGTTGAGTTAGGTCAAAAATTAGTAAATGCTCATACAAAAATTCAACCTCATAAAACACTTCTATTGGCTGTAGAGTATTTAAAAGTTGGGGAATTTGAGAGAGCTAGTTATTTGATTGAAGAACATATTTCTAAATTTAATCTAAGTGAAAATGAAAAATTTGAACTTTATGTAGGAGTGGGGGATTTAAGTAAAAATACTTATCTCTCTTTGTATTATACAAGACAATTGATGAAGAATTTGCAAATTCCAGATGACCCTTTGCTTTTACCCGTTGCCATTACAGCAAGACTTTATCCGCGTCCTCACTTAGCTATTGTTCAAGAAAGTGCAAAGGAGTTTTCAGTTGAGGAAGATATTGTGTATGCCATTATGCGCCAAGAATCTTTTTTTAGAGAAAATGCAATATCTCCGTCTAACGCTCGGGGGCTAATGCAAGTTATGCCTGCAACCGGAAGAATTATAGCCAAAAAACTAAAAATTCAAAATTACTCGTTACATGATCCAGAAGTGTCTATTAAATTTGGAACAAAGTTTATTGCTGATTTGTTAAACTCCTATGGTGCACTTAAATGGGCTTCTATTGCGTATAACGGTGGTCCTGGAAATTTAAGAAAATGGAAAAGAAACCACTATATCAATGACTTTAATCATTTTTTAGAGGAACTTCCATCTAAGGAATCAAGAGATTATTGTAGAATTATTATTTCCAATTATATCAATTACAAAGTGTTACGTAAGTTAGAAGGTAACTAAGTATCGAGGTTAACTTTTTTTATTCCACGAACTGAATTACATAGATAAATAGCCTCAGCCGAGTAAAGGTCTTTAAGAGTGAGAGTTTTTTCTTTTAGTAATTTCTTTTTAAGAAGATACTCTCTCATTACTCCAGGAAGACAACCAGAGTCAATTGGCGGAGTATAGAAATTACCCGCTTTTTTTATAAATAGATTATAGATGCAACTCTCCACAATTTCTTCTTTTTCGTTTAAAAAAATATAATCTACTAGGTTTAGTTGTAATGCCTTTTTATATTCTGTATCATACAAATGACGATTGGATGTTTTGTGGATTTGAAAAATGTTTGTTGAATATACTTTTTGTGTGTTTATTTTTATTTTTCCATTTACTTGTTTGGATTTTTTTAGAATATTCGAATATTCTAATATTACTTTTCCCTTTTTGGAAAGTGTTAATTTTACTTTGAAACTCTCGAAATATCTATCTCGTATTAGTTCAAGTCTTAGGGCTTCGAGAGATTGTAAAATATTTTCCAGAAAAAAGTCAAATCCAAAGTATTCTGCGGATTTTTTTAATCTGAGTAAATGAGAGTCTAATAAAATCCATTTCCCATTTTTTAAGAGGATACTTTCAATTAGCTCAAAGTGGATAGAATTTATAAAGAATTTTTGTTTTAGTATACATTCTTTGTATTCCTCACTTGGTGTTGAGTCCCAAACAATTCCACTCCCTAAACCCATTTTACCTTTTCCATTTTGAATTTCCAATGTTCTGATTGGTATATTAAAAATTGCTTCTTCTTTTGAAATAAATCCAATTGCTCCAGTGTAAATTCCTCTATGTGAAGTTTCCAATTCATTTATAATTTGTATTGTTTTGTATTTGGGTGCACCAGTGATAGAGCCGCCTGGAAAAATTGCTTTAAACAACTCAAAATATGTTAGGTTTTGTTTGAGATTGGATGTAATTGTGGAAGTCATTTGAAACAGAGTTTCATATTCTTCTACTTCGAGTAAATGTGTGACTTTGACAGATCCTATTTCGGAAATTTTTCCTAAATCATTTCTTATCAAATCTACAATCATACTATTTTCTGCTTTTGTTTTGCTGTCTTTTTTTAAATTTTGTATAATACTATTATCGTCTAATTGTGATTTGCCTTTTGGACTTGTTCCTTTCATTGGTTTTGTTATTATCTTGTTTTGTTTTCTTTTGAAAAAAAGTTCAGGTGATAGAGATAGAATTTCTCTTTTTCCATCATGAATGTATGCAGAATAAGAAACCTTTTGAGACAAAACCAAAGACTCATAAAGTGCCGATACATCTCCAACAAAGTCAAAATTCATTCTGAAAGAAAAATTAACTTGGTAGGTTTCTCCGTTTTTTATATGTTCTAAAATTTTTAAAATTTTTTTCTCATAAGTTTGAAAATCTAAATCTAAAAATAAATTTTGAATCGAAAAAGAATTTTCCTTTGTGAATTTAAAAGTTTTTTCTTTTGTTACAACTTCCACTTTAGGAGAAACATATACTCCAAACCAGATAAGTGGCGAAGAAAATTTTATATCCATCCATTTTCTTTTAAAACTCTCTTCAAACAAATAACCTGTTTCATAAGAAATATATCCAGCTAAGTAATAACCTTTATTTATATAAATTTCAACATTTCGTAAAATAGTTTCTGCTTCTTTTAGTGTGTATGCTTCTAGAATTTCGATTGGGTTATCAAAAAAAAAGTTACGATTTTCGGTTTCTGAGATAAGATTGGTTTCGAATTTTACGCAATAGGGATGACTCATAACAAGAAAAATTTCCTAAAATGATTAAACTAATTGGAGGGATAAAAAAGTATATTGACAAAATTTGAAAAACATTATAATGAGCAAAATTTTTCAAGGGGGACATTATGGCAGAAGCTAGACCTTTATTCAATCAATCCTTTACAGTTTTTGATCCAAAAAAACAAAAGAGGAAAAAGGCGCGAGTTCGACTCAGTACGCCAGGTTGTTTTTTCTTAAATAGTCATTCTCATCGAGTGAATAATTGTCATTTGGTTGATCTAGGTACTGGTGGACTTACTATTCAGTCAGGTAGTACACTTTACATCGGAGACAGAATCACAGTTGAATTTCAACTCAATAGCCAGACTCTAAAAATCCAAGGGGTAGTAGCACGAGCCACAGGTAAGGATTACGTTGTTAGATATGAAGAGTTGCCCCAATTTGAAACCAGTGTCATTCAAGATTATATTCACAAAGTATTCTTTAGAGATGACAAAGATAAGGATAAATCCAAAGACAAATAGTTTTAACTGAATAGAACCAATACAGATTTTTATTTAAGAAAAATAGGCATTAACTGGGCTTCTCTCAAGAATTTTCGCAGTAGACACCAAAGCCTGAAATTACAATGTGTTTATAAAATACGTTTTAAATCCTGTAAACCATACTAAAGAACAAACAGGGATTGTAATTAGGAGTAGTTAGAATGAAAATTTTAAAAATTGTATTGGTTCTCTGTATTTTAAATACTTTTATTATTGCACAAGAAGAAAATACCAGAAAGGAAAACTCAGCTAAAGAACCTTCCGCGAATACTGCGATTGTGAATGGTAAAATGTCCCAAGATATAAGAGACCATTTCACTGCCGAAAAAGAAGCTTCTTTGTATTACCTAGGAGTTGGTGCTGTAACTACCATGGCAGGACTTTATTACAAAAATGAAGCTGATGGATACTATCCAAGCCCAATTGGCAAAAAAAGTGATTTTGCTTATAATACCGGAATCTCCTATCCACTTCTGGGAGTTGGTTTATTTCAATTAGCCACAGGTGGACTTATGTATTTTAAAAGCGATAAGAAATCTGGTGATGTTATAAAAGACCTAGAAGATAGTCCGACTGACTTTAAAGAACGAGAACTTAAAAGACTGGAAAGTATTTCCGAATGGAATCGAATTTATCGTTATACAGAATATGCTATGATTGGTGGGGGATTTCTTGCTTTGTATTCAGGGCAATTGAGTGACATCGATTATATGAAAGGACTCGGAACTGGTTTTATCATTCAAGGTATAGCGATGTTAGCCTTAGATTATTTTTCAAACCAAAGAACAGATTCCTACAAAGACAAAGTAATCAATTTTAATTTTAGTTATGTTCCAGCATCAAAAAATCAAAATGCTTATTCTATTAATTCTCTTGGAACAAATGGAACTAGTCGAAATGAAGGCTACTATGCTTTTACATTCACCTATAAGTTCAAATAGTAAAGCTAAGTTCAATTGTCCTAATTAATAGAAATTTTTCTGAATGCAGATTCGAGCGACTTAGCTTTTATGCCCTGCGTTTAATCCAGCGCTTTCGCAGGGATTAAACGCAATGTTACAACCCAGAGCTAAACGTAATTTGCCGCTCGATAAACAATCCCCGCCCATCAGTCAAACGAACTTTCGCATGCCAAGTTCCTGTTGCGTTATTTGTAGGACTTCCTCTTAGAGTTCCGTTGTCTTGCAGAACTGCACCATCAGGCAGTGAGCCTCCTACCAAATTCCAACTGTAAGGAGGCATTCCTGATTTAGGTTGTAGTTGGATAATATAGAATTCAAACCATCTTGCACTGCATCCAGTTGTGCAAGTATCAAAATCCGGTGAAGCGGATTGTGTAGCTACAGGAGCGTCACACATTCACAACTGGATTTGTTCCACCAAGAGCATCATCTAAAATGAAACCCTTTTCAAAGAATGCAATTCGTGTAGGACAAGTTGGATTAGGACCCCAGCAAAATTCTTCTGTCATCGGTGCGCCTAATACTCCATTAGCCTCACCTAGCTCTCGATACTTGTGGAGCATATTGCCTCTAAGCTCATAAGCTATTTCATTACCGGCTTTATTGTAAATGGCAAAAGTATTTTCAGCAAAATCTTTCTTGTAAGCTGCCTGCATACCTTTGAGTTCTGTATTCTGAATTGATTCTATATCGATTCCTTGCTCTAGGGCTTTCAAATCAATGATAGCCGAAGCAGCATTTAATTCAGGTTTGTAATAGAAATTTCCCTTCATAAAATTCTTAACCTCGTCACTAGGCTTAAACCAGTCAAACGTTGCCATGATTAACGCCATTTGTTTTCCCCAGAATTTATTTCCCTCTTGCGAAAAATGAACTCCATCAGTATAGGGGACACCTTCAACAGGAAAAGTAGGAGAAAAATACCTATTACCTTCATTTAATATATTCTGCGTGAATTCATCAAACAAGTCCAGAGGCAATGCCCTTCCCAGATATTTCTTCATAATGGGTGGGAACATTTTTCCTACATATTTCATCCTAAGAATTTGCAGAGACTTAAGAAGCATGGGGTATTCTTTTAGATCATCTTTGAGCGCATCTTTTAATGTTTTTGTTCCTAAAGAAACAGGGGATACAGTATTCATGATAATTCTATGATCCGGAGATTGATCCAGTATATGGCGTATGATTATATCTGTGTTTTTAACAATTTCGTCTGTTTTTGTATTGGTCTGCCAATCCCAAAAAGCAGCAAAACTCATACCCTGACCAGATACCTGTCTGAGGATTGTTCTTTGGTTTTCGATAAAATAACTTGTTCCGACCAGGGTTGCCCCACTAACAAGAAGGGGAGTGGCAAGTGCAATCCCACCAGTTAACATTGTCAGCACTCCACCCAAAAGAAAAAATCCACCTGTAACACCTAGAAGGGTTGCAAAAGTCCGAATAGGGTTATTGAGAAACGCTCTAAGAGAAACTTTGCTTGCAGCTTTTAAACTGTTTTGGAGATGGATTGAGAGTGCTGTCAGTGGTTGGTCTAACCCGGTCGCATTGACAATATTGTATTGTTCATCTAATCCTTTTTTCTGTCCATAGAAGCTGAGCAGATCATTTCCACCAATACTCAACATGGAACGATTTGCCACCATAAAGCCATTAGAATTTTGCGCCTGGCACCCCGATATTTGTCCTGACAAATCGCTACAAATGGTTTGATTCTGGCAATCCCGGATTTTAGTCACCCAACCGGAACTATGGGAACCGGGGACTGCTCGGTTGTTTATGACAAAGGTTTTATCTGGAAAAATAAATTTCCCGTTTACCATGGCTGTGTTGAGGGCATCACCTGTGCGAAGTGGATTATCAGGATCCCCAATTTTAATTTCATTATTCCCCCAGAAAAGAAAAGACCTGCTGTCTCCAATTACATCAAAAGTAGAACCTGCATTGTAACAGAGTAATTGCACTTTTGCTCCATTTTCTTCGCTGTAAATGGAAACAGAGTGGAGTATCCCAAGTAAAGTGATTAATTTGAATATATTTGTTCTCATGTTATTCCTCATTGGATTATAATTTCCTGATATGCTTCAATTTTTGGGTCACAAGTTGGATAGCATAAAAGTGTATCTCCCGTAATGGTAGGTACAAATGCATCCACGCCTGTAATGTTTCCATTCGAATCTTTTTGATACTTATGAGTAAAAAAAGGGTCGGCCATATCTTGGTACAAAGGATTTCTTTTGTACCAAGTATTCTCTCCTGTTAGAGGAGATTGGCTGTCTTTACATTTACAGAGTAGCTTTGATAATGGATTTATATACTGAATGTTTACAGCGATTGCCTGCCCTGTGTCAAAATTGGATATAAAAGAAGTCTTCACTGTACGGTTAATACATCTATACCCATCCGAATTGGATGCAGGGATTTTAGTTTCACCAAGTAAAGGACTTGAAAAACTACAATTGGTTCTTCTAGAATACTGTGAGGAAAGAACTGCTAACTGTGCAAGAGACTGGTCATATCTCAGCGATTCCTTTTCTGCTTTATCTTGCTTTCTGGTATCAAAGAAACAGGAACCGAAAAGGGCAGCTAGGAAAAGAAATGTAAAAAGGACAGGAGCATACTTTTTAAATTCGAGTAGAGATTTCATCTAGTATCCTGCCTAGGAGATTGATAAGTGTTTTCAAAATTTCCCCAAAATAAAAAAGCCCTGCTGCCCCCAATCACATCAAATGTAGAAGGATTAATATCGTAACAGGGCTTGTCAATATTCGTTCCATTTTCTTCGCTTCGGACTATAGTTGGGAAAAAGGAGATTGTAAAAATTAAAAAATAGAATATTTCTGTTCTCATAAGATACCTCATTGAATCGTTATTTTTTCATAAATTTCAGGATATTTTCCGCACTTAGGTAGGCAAAGAAAAGTATCTCCAGAATTAGTAGGAGTAAATGGGTCCACCCCAGTAATGCTTCCACTGGAATCCTTTTGATAAGTATGGGTAAAGGAAAAGTCCGCCCAATCGGAACTAACTGGACTTTTTTTATACCAGGTATTTTCTTCTGTAAGTGGGGGTACGCTGTCTTTACATTTGCATATTAGTTTAGTTCCAACATTTACAGTGGATATATTCAATGGAATTACTTGCCCAGTTTCGAAATATGCGATGAAAAAGTAACCTGAAGTTGACCTCGAACTAGAAATACACTTAAATCCATCTGGATTGGATGCAGGAATTTTAATTTGACCAGGAGGGTTTGATATAGAACAATTAGTTCGTCTATAATAATCACCTTGAATAATTGCTATCCATACTAGCGATTGATCATATCTCTGCGATTCCTTTTCTGCTTTATCTTGCTTTCTGGTATCAAAGAAACAAGAAGCAAAAACGGCAGCCAGGAAAAGAAATGTAAATAGGACGGGAGCATACTTTTTAAATTCGAGTAGAAATTTCATCGAGCATCCTCCTTCTTAAAATAATCAAAGTTTTCATTTCCACTTCTAAAAATTCTAGATACTGGGCATCGAGTTCATACTTATGCTCTTCCATTGCTCTTTTGCGATTGTGAATCGTTACGCAAAGGTCTAGCACAGAGGGAAGTAGTAGCTCTTTGGGTGTTTCAGAAATATAAATTCTAGAATTGTCGAGGTTTTCTTTCAGGTAGTCTTCTGCAGAAAGCGGGTTTTGGATGAGAGCAGTAAGATAATCCTTTTGTATCCATTGAAATTTATTCAACCTTGCAGGGACAGTGTTCATTCCTGCCGCTTGCATTCTGTTTTCATGCACTTGTAGTGCAGCAATTTCTTGTGGTCGAATGGCATACCTGCTATCAGTTTCTTCGTTTGGCACTTGGCATGGATAGGGATTGCATAAGGAGTCTACTTCCAAAGCAAATCCTTGTACCACATTGCTCTTTTCTAATTCTTCATTCGTTAGTTCTCCATAAAGAGTGCGAACCCCAAGCGCATCGTCCGAAGAAATGGAAGTTTTATGGACTTCTGGCTTTAAGAATTTATATAGAGCAGAATTTTCATCAGGAGTAATGCCGTTACCCGTTACAGGACATGACATGTTCCCAGGTGGGCAAGTAAAAAATCCTATGACATACCCCAACTGCTTTAGCAAGACTGTCTTTAGATTGTAAGCCTCAGGTGCAGCTATTCCCGTTTCAAACGAATAATCACGAGTATTCACTTGAATATCAAAATGTACGATTTCTTCCTCGCCTACCGTTCCATTACAATACCAAACGAAAGAACAAGCTACACCTGTGCAATCAGGATCTTCGCTGCTTTGCGCATAAATGATATTATCCAGATTCTTTGTTGTTTCTCTATTTGGATTTGTACATAAATTCGTATCTAGACCAACGGGACTACTGCTTGTTTGCCCCACAAAAGACAGAAACAATCTAGCTTTGGTTTTTCCAGAAGACCAAGCATTGCTTGCTTCTTTCGCTGAATTTAAGACAGCATCTTGTGTTAAGTTTCCACCGAAATTAGGATTCATTTTAAGTTTCACTTGCGGAAACCGATCATAGAGTTTATCCTTCCATTTTACACCAGTTGGACTTAAAAACATAAATCCAGAAAACGACCCGAAAAAAAGAAGCAAAATAAAGCTGTTAAAAAATACAATAGAGGGAGTGGTTTTACCCGCGCCGCGCGCGGGTAAAACGCATTTATTCCTTAATTTTTCGACAACTCTATTGATAGTAAAAATGGTTTGTTTTAGTTTCATTGCCTTACTTTTCATAACTCTACCTTCCCTAAATCCCCTCTCACAACCTTGTATCCTCCCGCATAACGTTTTAAAAATAGAATACATTGGTCTCCGTTTTTAAACTCTGGCATCGAACCGACCTTTAATGTTAGCCCACCTACTGTTCCCCCAACCGTTCGAAACGCAAACGGTACCGTCTTATCAACCTGCCCACGAAGCAGATCATCCACTTGCAGCGACAAATCAGTGTAAATCATAGACTTGCCGTAAGTATTCTTACCAAGCGCATAATTAAGAGTATTCACTTTTCCTTGAAAGATCAAGTCTGCTTCTTTGACGACGATATTGGCATAGTCTTTTAATGCAGTTTGTACGCGAAGGTCTTGTTCCGGTGACATACTCATGATGGACACAACACGAATGGTGGGTTCTAGCACGTAGCCGCTGTCGAGAGATTTGAATACGGATAGGTTTGGGTCAAAGTCTAAAAGTATTTCGGTCATCCCGCCTCCTCGTAGTTCAAAAGGTCCCGCGATTCGAAAACTTCGGTTATAGTCATTTACGATTTGTAGTCGGTGCCCTTCATTTTCTAGTTCGATAGAACTTCCATCTTTTAGCGTAATCGTAAAGTACGCATACGTTCCAGCGGGTACAATGTCGTTACCCACAAGTAGCACCGCAGTGCCTCGAAGCGCTAGTAGGTCAAACCGGTATTCCGTATCGTTTAACACGATTTCTTCGCCTGTACTTTTGGTGACAGAAATAGATTTCATAGTCAGCCAGATTTTATCAATGGGCAAATGAATACTGTACCCTTTAGATTCAAATTCTACTTGGGATCGGTATTCTGCGTTATTGCGTTGATAGTGGATTACTTTGGGTTGAGTAGGTTTTGCGTGGAGTGTGCTGAGCTTACCTTTCTCTACTTTGAAGTGATCGGTAAACTGAATTCTTTTTTTAATAAAATTGAGAGGGAGTAAATTGTTTTCAATACTGATTTGGTGAAATGTATTGGGAACTTCTACAGGTTGATTTCCATTTGGATTGTTACTATTCCCACCTCCGTTGGGATTATTGCTATTATTCCCATTTGCATTCGTATTTCCAGTGGAGCTATTTTCATTTTTTCGTTGTGGCTTATTTCGATTATTCACATTTCCATGTAATTCGTAAAGATTTACTCTGAGGTATTCATACTCCCCTTCTTTAAGTCGAAGGTTATTCAGTAGCGAAGAATAGCGCTTATCTTTTTCGAATATCCTGACAGTAGACTTAGGAGCAGGAAGAATCCGTTTTTCTTTTCCAATTTGTTTGACTTCTATGTTTTCAATGGTTAATGTAAAGTAGTCGAACTTCTTTCGCTCTTCTTTATTTCCATCTCCCGAAACATAGACATCATGGGAAATGTCTTGGTAATCAATTATGAAATGAACTAAGCCTTCATCGAGAGGCGGCGGTAAAGGATCATCTTGTAGTTTAATCCGAATATATACCAAACACAAAAAGT
>DDBL01000141.1 GCA_002333425.1 Leptospiraceae bacterium UBA2033 | reverse complement strand
AAATCCACTAACGCATTATTATGATACAACCGAATGTCTTCTGCTCCGCCACCCTTGTCACAGGCAGTCACCGTCACATTCGCTGTCCCTGTGGCTGATTCCGATTCGCCGCTATTGGTATTGGTTGTAACTTGTGGGATGGGGGATTTTTTGATGATTTCTTCTAAGTCTTTCTCGGGTTTTTTGCTACCTTTACCACCGAAGAATTTTTGTAAAAGTCCTGGTGTGTAAAACTCATCGAAGAGGGAATCAAGTGTAATAAGTTCGTTGGTTCCACCTTTTCGGAAGTTCACTAGGCTTTTCATTTTTTCACCAGTGTAATCGAAACGTCCGTCGTTGGTAAAGGTAAGCTGACCATCTCTGATTACCATCATTGCAATCGATCGCTCTCCATCGATGCTAGAGATACGAGTAGTTCCATCTTGACCCCCTGTCAAAGCATATGTTCCATCTGGAGAAAAGGCTACTGATTTTACATCACCAGAATGTCTTTTAAATGTTCGAATCTGGCTACCATTCAAACCCCACCGTATGGCTGTATTGTCCCCGCTCCCTGTCAAAATATACTTTCCATCCGCAGAAAAGACCACTGATTTTACATCACTAGAATGTCCTTTAAAGGTTTGAGTCTGGTTTCCGCTCAAATCCCAGAGTATGGCTGTCTTGTCCCAACCCCCCGTCAAAACATGCTTTCCATCCGGAGAAAAGGCAGCAGTAACTACATAATTAGAGTGTCCTTTAAAAGTTCGAATTTGATTTCCATTCAAGTCCCATAGGATGGCAGTATTATCAAAACTTCCTGTAAGAATATACTTTCCATCCGGAGAAAAGGCTACAGTAACTACATAACCAGAGTGTCCTTTAAAGGTTTGAATCTGGTGCCCGCTTAAATCCCATAGTATAGCCGTCTTGTCACTACTCCCTGTCAAAACATGCTTTCCATCCGGAGAAAAGGCTACGGCGGCTACAGGTCCAGAATGTCCTTCAAACATTCGAATCTGGTGTCCACTTAAATCCCAGATTACGGGTCTTTTGTCGGTAATTCCAGCCAGAACATGCTTTCCATCGGGAGAAAAGGCGACGGAATGTACAACTGAAGAACTGCTTTTAAGGGTTAGAACTTGATTCCCGTTTAAATCCCAGATTACGGCTATAGAGTCATAATTCCCTGTTAGAGCATACTTTCCGTCCGGCGAAAAGGCTACTGAAGTTACAGTCCAAGAATTTCCTCGAAAGTTTCTAATCTGATTCCCACTTAGATCCCAGATTATGGCTGTCCTATCCGCACTCCCTGTCAGAACATACTTTCCATCGGGAGAAAAGGCTACTGACGTTACCCTACCAGAATGTCCACTAAAAGTTAGAATCTGGTTTCCGCTCAAATCCCAGAGTATAGCCGTCTTGTCCCAACCCCCTCCTGTCAGAACATACTTTCCATCCGGAGAAAAGACTGCTGAGGTAACACTACTAGAATGTCCTTTAAAGCTTCTAATCTGATTCCCACTTAGATCCCAGATTACGGCTGTCTTATCCCCACTCCCCGTCAGAACATACTTTCCATCCGGAGAAAAGGCTACGGAGACTACCCCACTAGAATGTCCTTTAAAGGCTCGGATCTGGTTTCCGCTCAAATCCCAGAGAGTCATCTCATCACTACTCCCCGTCAGAACATACTTTCCATCGGGCGAAAAGGCGACGGAGGTAACAATACTAGAATGTCCCTTAAAAGTTCGAATTTGATTTCCATTCAAGTCCCAGAGGGTGGCCGTTTTGTCCCAACTTCCTGTTAGAATATACTTTCCATCGGGTGAAAAGATTACGGAGACTACCTCACGAGAATGTCCTTTAAAAGTTCTAATCTGATTCCCACTTAAATCCCAGATTACGGCTGTCTTATCCTCACTCCCCGTCAGAACATACTTTCCATCGGGAGAAAAGGCTACGGATATTATTGGGCTAGAATGACCTATTGTAGGAGAGAGAATTGGTTTTCCAAATGGTTCTTCCTTGTTCAGAGGAATCGAGTCGTAGTCAATGATAGGAGATTTCCAGTTTGTGCTAAATGCTTTCATATCTTCTTGGAATTGTTTGGATAACGCTTGGTTAGAGGATTCTTGCTGATAGCTTTGTCTCGTCTCTTCGCTTCCAGCTTTTCTTTGTGCATTCGCCGTTTCACACTTTATTAGCAATAAGAATATAAGAGGATGTATCGCGTATCGTATTAGTTTCATGGTTGGGTTCCTTTTAAGAAATATAGTTTAATTACCACTTGGGTAGTTTTTTCGTAACTCATCTAGTTTAAGCTTCCACATATTTCTAATTATAATAAATTGATTTTGATAAGGAGTTAATATTCCAGGGTAAGGTGATAGATTATCAGGAGAATTCCCTTTTAAAGCGGCTGTCAAATTTTCGAAATTTTCAACAAGTTCAATAAGAGCTTTTTTCTTGTTAGAATTACTAGGTTCTTTATCAATAATTTCCTGAATTATTTTTATTCCTAATTCATTGACTGCCAATGCTTCTTCGACCCACATATCTGATAAACTTATATCAGTATTTAGAAAAAAATCACCAGTGAGAAGTTTTAGGCAAGGAGGAATTTTGTATGGAGCATTATTGCAGTGAAGTGCATATTTGTCCGTTGTTGCAAAATTATACCATTGAGGGTCTAAATGAATATAATATGAATTTGGAGTATTTTGTAACGTAAGCCATTTTTCTTCAGCTAATAGGTTTGTATCATCTATGGATGGGTCTATAACGAATGGTTGTGGTTCTTTTTCACCTTTGACAAAAATTAATATTGCTACGTGATATCTCCAACTAATCGTTGGACTAAGCCCAGCTTTACTAAAAATAGTAGGCTCTTGTGATTTATTGAAAATAGAAATAAGACTAGGATCAAAATTCCATATTTTGTAATGTTTAACCTTTTTCTCATTTAAAAATAAAGAGATTGCATGTGCTCTTTTTTCACATCCTCCATATGAGTATTTAAATTCAATATTTGTATTTTCTTTTATAAATTTAAAGATTTCTTCGGCTTCTTCTATTGTTAAAATTTCAGTTTTTTCATATTTGGTAAAGGTTGGGAATTTTGCCAAACCTTGCGTATCTGTAATTGTAAATCTTGTTGGGGCACTGCTCGCCTGTGCTTTTAGTTCAACAAAACCGAAACTGTAAACAAAACAGAGTAAAGAAACAAATAATGGAAAAGAACTCTTTAGAACAATTCTAAAAAATTCTACGGGGGGGGGGTACGATGCGTCATACGACAATCTCCTTCACAAGGGCATAGTGCGTGGAGTAGGTTGTAATTTGCAATGAAAAAAGGTTTGTGTAGGGGGAAAAGTTTGGGTAAATTGGGATATTTTTCAGAATCGAATTATTTTGGTTATTAAAGTAAATTATAAATTGCTTTTGAATCTCTTTTATCATGAAGTACGCCTAGAAAAACGATTGCTTTCATCTCGATTTTGTAAATCACCTTAAAAGTTTTGAAGAAGTGAGAATAACGAAAATTACCCTCTTTATTTTCAAAGTCTTCCAGATCAATAGAAGGGTATGAGTATGGATTTCTTTTTATTTTTTCAATTTGCTTTTTGACTTCTAATTTAAACTTATTCGCATTTTGCGGCGAGTCTTCTTTTATATAGAAATAAATTTCTTGGATTGTTAAGAAGAATGAATCTTTAAAAATAAATTTTCTCATAATATGAGTTGTGAGCTTGGGGTAGTGGATGAATTAAATTAACTTATCTAACTTTTGAAAAAATTCCTGTTCGGTCAAGTTCTTTGATTTTTCCCATTTACGGATGGTTTTTTTCAATTCCTTTCCATTCATGGAAAATTGACTTTGTTTCTCTTTTGCTATAGGCTTTACTTTTTTAGCAGTATGGAGCAATGTCCATAGAGTTTCTATTACTTCATTGTTTTCGATAGAAATAATTCTTTCTATTAGTTGAAGTTTTTTATTATTAGATTGGTTTATTCTTACGTTCATTTTTTTTCCTGATGCAAGTATTTGTATCCAAAAGATACTTCACGCGAATGTTTCTCTAATTTCGAAATTGCTGTGGGTGTCTTTGAATTTTATCAATTTCTTGTTTTAATAAATCTCTTGTTATCATATTTTTATCACTTATTCTTTATTAGCAATCATAACTCTTGGTATCTTTAATGCAAACCTTTTACAAATGGCTTGGGCTATATTAAGTAAAACTGACATTTTACCGAAATGTAAAGAATGAAATATACATCCTTTTTATTATTATTTACCCTAAGTTACGGATCTTTTTTATTTGCAGATACAAATAAGGAAGATAAAGTAGAGTTAATCATTTCTGATCCCAAAAAAGCGGAAGGATCGTGGGGAAAGGAAGCAGATGAAGTGGAAGCATTTCAGGATGTGAAAATCTTTGATGATTTAAGTGAAGAAAATACAAAAGTTCGTTTGGAAGAAGCGCGAGATTATTTTAACTCATCTCTTGCCATTTATAAAGCCACAGAAAAATCCATTAAAGAAAAAAAAGAATTACTGGCAAAAGAAAAAGAAACCAATACCCAAGATAAGTTCGAATGGCAAAAAAAAGCCAGAGAAAACACAATGGACAAAGAATTTAAACGTATGTCTCTTGAGGGTCGCAAAAAATCAGTCATTGAACTTGTAAAAGCAATGAACGCACTTGATAAAATTGAAAATCCAGATGCAATTACTTCACCAGTATTTATAGATTTAAAAGCTAGTATTTACCGTGAATACATTAAACACCAATTTCGTTTAAAAAATTACAACCAATCGAGTGAAGTTTTAGAGATGTACATTGCACTGGGAGATCAGTATGAAAAAGAAGCTGAGCCGCACAAACTTCTTGCGATGTGTTACGAGTCACAAGAAAAACAAGCTAGCAAATACAAAAAGGAATCAGTATCCACAGAGTATAGAACTTTAAAGAATTGTCATTTACTTCGATTTGCTGATTTAGCTTACGGAATGGAATCCAATCAATTCAAACGAATCGAAAAGAAAACAATTAAATACAATCCAATTGCTACCAATTCTAATTCAGGCAAAGACTATATAGCTGCTTGTGGATTTGTAAAAAAAGAATCTGAGGCTAAAGACTTAAAAGAGAAAGAAGATAAAAAAGAAACTCTTCTTAAAAAAGATAATTTTAAAGAAAAAAAGAATTAGTTTGTATTTTTACTAGCTTCTTCTTTTTTCTCTAGAATATTCATTTCGTTTTTCATTTTCTCTTGTGTGTGCACTAGATCAATTAAGAAAGTAGAGAGGCTTTGTTGGTCTACGTAGTCCATTTTTGCTATTTCAATCAGGATTAGATCAAGGGTCATATTCATAAAGGAAATTTGTAAAACGAAAAGGAAAAGTCAATCTGTTTTTAAAAAATAGGATTTTTCCAAAGTCCTGATTCGATTGTGCTATATAAATAATAAGTACTTGCGATTAACATAAAATGATAGATGTCATTGTGGTATTTATTTTTTAATAAGTAGGGAACTTTAGAAAAAACAATCCAAAGTAAATTTGACATTAAAAGATAAAACCATGCTAGACTTAATTGACCTCTGGTGACTATCGCACACAAACTATGAACAATTGTAAATGCAGCAGCGATTAAGTAAAATTTTCCGCCAGAATTAAAAAGAGATTTAATATAAAGACTAGCAAGTACAACTACAATCCCAGTTCCCATCACAACTAAAATCAAATGAGTATTAATGGATCTCAGAGTTGTGTAGTTCAGAAAGATAACTAAAATGGAAATAATAATCCAAAAAAAATTGTGTTTCTCGCGGTTGTTCTCGATGTGAGGTATATGTACGATTATCCCAAAAATTTTTATTACAAATAAAGAGGCAAAACACCCAAAGATGTAAAAATCATAATTGGGTTTACCTTGGCTTAGTCCTAAATACACCAACCAAGTGTAAGAGGCAAGTGCTAGGGCATGTAAAAAATTCGTAAATGAATTTAAGGAAATGTGCATGGCATCTAGAAAATTTTTCTACCAATATATGTAAACAATTAAACGATTCGAAATCGAATTCCAGCTTTTTCTAATCTAGGGATTAATTTATCACCCATTGCAATGGTTGGTGTAATAACTCCATATTTTTCAGGAAGATCTTTTGTATCATGGATTAAACAAAGGGCAGATTCACCTAACATTTTGGAAGTGTCGCCGTAGCCTGGATCACCGCCTGTCACCTCTGTTTTTACAGTTTTGGATTTTGATTTTCCAATGAAACTGAGAGTAAAAGAATTACTTTCTCTTTGTTCTTTGTCCGGTCCTTCTCCAGGTTTACGAAGACTTAGCAGCAAATTACGAGTAGGCGCAAATTGAGCAAGAGAGAATACGATACCCATTCCCAAAACTCCGCCGAGAAGGGCTGGAGTAGATGTAATACCGGCATAATGTCCATAAGAGAAATTTGGTCCATATACATCCAAGTCAGCCGCAGAACGAAGAACTACTTCAATGTCAACGAAGGGAAGTGGAGCACCGTAGGTTTTAGTTTCTTCTCTTAGCCTAAATTGAGTTGGAATTGGATGCACCAAACGACGATTAGTCGCAGAGGCTGCAATTTGCGTGTAGGATTTTTTTTGTCTTTCCAATTCAGAAAGATTCATAAATCCAATTGCGGAATGCCAAGTTCCACCTGAGACAGAGTGAAATTGCCCAATTGGGGAAGGATTGTTTGATGCAAAACTTACAAAACATTCTACTTCGATTGGTTCATTGGATGGAAGTTGTTTTATAGTGAAGTAGGTTCCTAGGTCTGCGGGTATGGAGTCGAAGCCGCAACAATTTAGAATTTTCACTTTGTTTTCCTTGGCTTTTTTGTCATAGGTATTCATCACATGGTTTACGAATCCACCTTCGCCGGTTAAGTCCAGATAATGAGCGTTACCCTCTACACAGGCTTTAACGACTGAATCTCCATATTTTAAATAAGGACCTACGGTTGTAATCACAAGTTTTGTTTGCTCGGTCATTTTTAAAAGGCTTATATAATCGTTTACATCTGCATTAATAATTCCTACTTCACTACAATTTGGATTAATCGCTATCAGGGTATTTTTTAAAGCGTCTAATTTTGTTATATCTCTACCAGCAATTCCCAAACTAAATGGTTCCTCTTTCATTTGTTTAGCTAAATACTTTGCTGTTAAATCTCCAGTGAATCCAGTTGCCCCAAACACTACTATGTCATATTTTTTATTTGTTTCCATTATCTTTCCAATGCCTATTTATTATTTGTTACTTTTTTTATTGATGGAGATTACGCCATTCTCCCAGTTTCCATTAATTACTGTTCCGTCGGGTTGAATGAGCCTACCTTTTCCGTGGAGTTTGCCATTGTGAAAATCACCTATATAAACTTTTTCCCTGTCAAATATGATTAATCCTTTACCCTCAGGAAGCATTTCACCATCTTTGAGTTTAATGTCTCCTTTGTAGAGAGAGTGATCTTTCGTGTAGAATATTCCTCGTTTGCCGTCCGGTAGTCCGTCTTTAAATTCTCCTGCAAAATAGGAACCGTCTTGGAAGTAGTAGGCACCTTGTCCTTCCGGTTTATTTTTTTTAAATTCACCTGTGTATCGACCGATGTATTTTGTTAAATCATTGTCGGAGTAATTAATCAGAGTTCCAAAACCAAAAAATTCTCCATCTAAAAAATTTCCTTCGTATTTAGATTTTGTGGAGTATATAAAGTATTCGCCCTTTCCATTTTTTTTACCATTTCGGAATTCGCCTTCGAATATATTTCCTGTTTCATAAACATACTTCCCGACACCAGATTTACAATTCCCTGAAACACAACAATCCGTACAGGTTTTAAAAACTAAAAATCTTGCTATAAAAAATCCTATAAATATGATTAAAGTCCCAGCAATTAAGGAGTAAATAGTAATTAGCTTTCTATGTTTTTTGTAAGATACACTTTGGATTTCTTCTACTTTTTTTACAATGGATTGAATAACGTCTGACATTTCTTTGCAGGAAAAAAATCTTTTTGTTTTATCTTTTTCACAAGCCTTGCGGATAATAGCCTGTAAATCCTCTAATAAAATTCCCTCTTTTTGAATTTTCTTCAGTTCCTCTTTTGTGAATCTTGTAGTTAAGTCTGGGATTTCGTTAGATAAGTGCATTTGAAGGATTTTATCTTTATCCACAGATTCAAATGGTAGGCTACAGGTAAGCATTTCAAAGAAAACTATTCCCATTGAATAAATGTCTGTTCTTGCATCTATGTCCTTTGTATTTTGAATCTGCTCTGGACTCATGTAGTCGATTGTGCCTGCGACAGGATTAGTTTGTAACTTATCTTTTTTGTTTAGGGCAATTCCGAAGTCAGTGATAAAAACATCGCCAGAGTCTCGCAAAATAATATTGTGAGGTTTAATGTCTCTATGTGCTAAAAGATCCTTGGAATGAGCGAAGTCTAACGCATTTAGAATTTTTATCATTAAACGACAGACTTCTAGGCTTGGAAGTTTTTTCTGATTTGTTTTTAAATCGGCTAGGATTTTTTCAAAAGAGCCTTTTTCTCCAAACTCCATAATGAAAAAAGGTCTTCCTTCTGCCTTTCCATAATCTACCATCTCTACAATATTCGGATGTTTTACGTTAGCCGCAATCTGTGCTTCTTTTAAAAAATTTTCAGCAATTTTTTCATCTAAAGCCATATTCTCACTTAGAAGTTTGATTACTACTTTGCGATTGAGAGAAGTTTGAATTCCTAAAAAAATTGCACCCATTCCACCTTGACCGATTTTTTCGATATTGGTGAATTTGGGTTCTAAATTTCTTTTTAAAAATTCAAGATCTTGATCTAAGTTTTTGTCTATTTCTGGCATTTTCAAGCCGCATGAGTAGCAAAATTTCGCAGTTTTTGTTAGTTGGGTTTTGCAACTTGGGCAGTAGTTCATAGAGGCATATAATTTCGATTTTCAGTAGGAGTCAAGGTATTTTGAATGAAGCACATGATGCAACAGATAAGAAAGAAAGTGAAAAAAATTTGTTAAAAAAAGTTTTCTACTTTAAAAGAAATCCTACTGATTATAGTATTAGTAATATATGAATCAGGGTAGTAAGAAAATACTGATTAGCGATTACAGTAAAGCTAATAAATCCATGTATTCTGATCTGTTAACGAAAAATGGTTTTCAAGTAGTTACTACTTTTTCTCACGAAGACACAATCAAAAATTTAAGAGAAGATAACCTTGACTTACTCATAATTATAGACGATACCATCTTAACTGCTAGAACAGCCGAATTTTTCAAAGAAACTTTACAGATAATTGAGATTCCTGTCCTATTTTTAGTTACACAAATCGACACGGAGTTTTTGAAAAATACTAAAAGTATTCAAAATCATGTGTATATTATACAACATTCTGAAAATTCATTTTTGGTAACGTTAGTAGAAATGGCAATCAAAATATTTGATTTGCAAACCAAACAATCACACCAAGAAATAAAAATTAGTGAAGAAAGTTACCAAATGTTAGTTGAGTCTTCTCCTGAATCTATTTTTGTTCATTCCAGAGAGGGTAATATTCTTTATGCGAATTCGGCAGGAGTAAGATTGATAGGTGCAAAGTCATTCTTAGAAATTAAAGATAGAAAGATATTTGATTTTGTACATCCTTTTCTTAAAGATTCAGTTAAGGATAGAATCGAAGGTCTTTACGATCATAAAAATGTTCCAAGTAGAGAAGAACGTATATTAAAATTGGACAAAACTATGATTGATGTGGAAATTTCTGGTATTCCGATTTCTTTTGACGGACTTCCTGCAGTGCAAGTGATTGCCAGAGACATTACAGAGCGAAAACAATTTGAAATGTTAGAACATGCAAGAAATAATGTGTTGGATCAATTAATTGCAAAAAAACCTCTGTCTTTTGTTCTAGAAGAAATTATTCGGGGGATAGAATTGATTTACCCCGAAATGAAAGCTTCTATTTTATTATTGGATTCTAAGTCCGGCTTATTAAGAGTTGGCGCATCCCCCAGTCTTCCTGATTTTTTTAACAAAGCAATGGATGGACTAAGTCCCGGAGCTGAGGTTGGTTCGTGTGGGACTGCTGCTTTTTTAGGAGAAAAGGTAATTGTTGAAGATGTGATGAATCATCCCTATTGGAGAGACTACAGAGAATTAGCCGCAAAAGCAAATTTAAAAGCTTGTTGGTCTGAGCCTTTTAAAGATGATACCGGCAAAATTTTGGGTACGTTTGCAGCGTATTACACGGAAGTTCGTTCTCCTAAAAAATCAGAGATCAGTATTATATCTGAATTTTCTCGAATTACCGGACTTGCTGTTCAGAATAGCAAAAGTGAGATGGAAAGAATTAGGGCAGAGGAAGAAGTAAAAGCTCTTTTAATAGAAAAAGAAATTTTACTAAAAGAAGTTCATCATCGAATAAAAAATAATATGGCTTCTGTTTCTAGTTTGCTTAGTTTACAAGCGGATTATGTGGATGATCCTAAAACTGTAAAAATTTTAGAAGAGGCTCAAAATCGAATTTTGAGTATGATGTTAATCTATGATAAATTGTACAAGTCTACAGATTATAAAAATATTTCGATTCAGGATTATTTGTATGATTTAATTGATCAGATTTTTTATTCTTTCCCTGGCAGAAATAGAACCAAAATTGAAAAACAAATTGAAAACTTTATTATCAATTCTAAATCACTATTTTCAGTTGGAATTATTATCAACGAATTAATCACTAACGCATTCAAATACGCTTTTCCTGATGGTAGAGAAGGTACAATTCTTATTTCTGTTAAAAAATTAGAAGGTGATAAAGTGGAACTAAATGTTTCCGACGATGGTAGTGGACTTCCAGAAGGATTTTCGATTTCAAACTCAAAAGGATTCGGTCTTAATTTAATTAAAATGCTTACCCAAAAAAAAGGTTCTAGTTTTCAAATTTTGCAAAGAGACGGAGCTTTTTTTAAGGTAGTGATTGAAGTTTAGCATAAAAAATATTCCGTATTTCTAAAATAAATTAAAAGCTCAAAAATTCTTAATTTCATAAATTAATTACTTGCGTTTTCTAGGATTCCTTTTATCTTTAGCCCCTGATTTATGGGAATTTTTAACTTCATTAACCAAATCTATTTTAATTTTGCGACAGTTGGTTCGCTGATTCCCGCGTTATTCTTTCTATTAACTGCTGGTTTTTTACTTGGAATTCAAAATAAAACAAAGGCAACTTTTCATTTAGGAATGGTTTACTTACTGTTTGGGCTTGTGCCGCTTAATTATTTTGTGAATTTTGCATGGTATGATCCCATATCTGTTTATAGTCGTTGGATAAGTGCGATTATCTCCTTTCCCGCATCTGTACATCTTATTTTATTCTTTTTGTATTTTCCTGAAAATAAAAAATCTAAAATTGCAAATTTTACACTTTCGGTCGGGTGGTTAACTACTTTTTTAATTTGGGGTTATTTTATCTACACCACTTATCAATCCCCAATTATTTATAATTTTTCCGGTCATTACTGGGATTTTGATGCAGATTTAGTTCAGGAGCTAATTGGTATTATACTTCTCATCGCAGTTTTATTTGTAATGTTCACAGCACTTTGGAAAATCTATTTTGCTCATGGAAAAGATGTTTGGGTTTTGACTGCTCTTTTGTTGTCCGCAATGGTCATTACAATTGTGCCAGTGGTAGCAAATATCCTAAGTCGTAGAGGTGTAATTGAACGTGGAACTTATTTTAGTTATTTTGCACTTCTTGTAATGCTTGGGACTTTTTCTTTAATTATTATTTATATTAATAATAAAAGAGATAAATCTTCTTTTATGACTAAGATAATCGGAATTAGCCTCGTTACTTTTTTTATGGTTTTACAAGCGGTTGGATATTTTTCGATAAGAGATAGAGAAACTACTTTTGACGAAATAAAAACCAAAGACGTAAGTTTAGTTTTACACCAGATAGCTACACCGGATGATTTGCGTTACATTAAGTATTACAGTTTGGAAAAGGATTATTTTTTATCGCAAACTAATTTTTCAGAGACTAATCTTGATTTGGCGGAAATGAAAGTTGAGATGATTAATACTTTTTATTATGACTCTATTTTCAAATTAGAAAATTCTGAAAATACAAAAGAATCACAAGAAAAATTGATTTCTATTCTAGAGAATATGCCAATTTATTTGGTGTCATACAAAAATTCTATTTTGGAGTTTTTAAAAGATACAAAAAGTCAAAATAGAGACACAAAGGTAATTTCTCATTTGGCTAGTTTGGAAAAAATGTTAGCATTAAAAAGAAAAGAAATTTTACGTATTCCAGATGAAAATTTTAGAAAAACTTTGCTAACTTATTTAGAATCAAAAAAGGAAACTTTATTTCTTCCTTTTAAATTGAGTATGAATTCCTATTTAGAACGTTCTATTTTAGAAGGAAAAGACTTAAAAAAAGAAATATTGTGGTTTATTTCGATTATGCGTCCTTCTGGGTCTAGATTTTATAGGACTGATTTAAAAACTGGAGAACATTTTGTATCTTATTTTTACTCTGATTTAAAATACAAACGAATGTATGAAGTAGGTTTTCAGTATCTTTCTTTTCGGAAATATATTCATACAACTTCTATGCGTTATACGTTTGTTATCCTCGCGGTTGTAGTTTTAGTGTTATTTGGATTTAAAATATTTTTATATGGAGCATTGGTAAAACCACTCAATTCGCTTATGACAGGTGTAACCAAAGTAAACAAAGGAGATTATTTTGTTCGAATTCCCGTGGCAGTTTCGGATGAACTTGGATTTTTAGGACAATCATTTAATCGAATGGTTAGATCTATTCGAGGAGCAAAGGATAGACTCCAGAGACATGCAGTCGAATTAGAAACAAAGATCAATGATCGAACGTCTGAATTAATGACTACTCTACAAGAAATTCAAAATTTAAAAACTCACCAAGACGGAGATTATTTTTTAACTTCCTTACTTATTAAACCACTTGGAAAAAATAATAATAAAAGTGAACGAGTCCACGTTGAATTTATCACTTACCAAAAAAAGAAATTTCAATTCCGTTCTTACAAAGAAGAAATTGGTGGGGACATTTGTGTTTCGTATAACATAACACTGCGTAACCGCCCGATGAGNNTCTATTATTCAAAGAACCAAATACAGCCATGAAATGCAAGAAGAGTATCCAGAGAAGTGGCTTAGAAATACTTTCGTCGAGTTACACAAAGTATTCGAAAGTTTCAAAGGCTCTATGCTTGTTTCGATTCTAATGGGACTTGTAGAAGATGATACTGGATTTATGTACTATGTAAACGCTGAGCATCCTTACACAATTCTTTATCGTGACGGCAAAGCATCGTTTATCGAAAAAAGTAGTCTTCTTCGAAAACTTGGAACGATTGATATGCAAAGTTCAGTGTTCGTACAAACTTTTCAAATGTTACCTGGAGATATTATCATTTCGGGATCAGATGGAAAAGATGATATACTACTTAGAGTGGAGGATGATGGAACCAGAGTCATTAACGATGAGGAAAATTGGATTTTGCCTAAAATTGAAGAAGGTAAGGGAGATCTTAAAAAAATTTATACTGCCATTTCTCAAAGTGGAGAGATTACGGATGATTTGTCGCTTGTGAGAGTGGAATATGATTCGCACGTAATGGATTTAGTGATTGATTTGGATATGGAAGAAGTGGATTTAATGTTATTAGAAGCTAAACCATTTCAAAATAGAAAAGGTCATTCTAAAGCAGTCGAAATTTTAGAAGCCGCCTATCGCAAAAGTCCAAGTCATATTCAGTTAAATAAAACTATCATAAATGTTCACTTACATGGTGGAAATTTTAAACGAGCAGCGACGTTAGCTGAAATGTTTTCAGAAATTCATCCTGCTGAGTTTGAGTATATCTATATTGCGTCTGTCGCATATAAAAGGGCAAGAATTTTTTCTAAAGCATTGGAAACAGGCGAAAGGTTAAAATACAGATTTCCTGATATGTTAAAAAATCTAACGAATCTTTCCGAAATTTATTTTTATTTTAAGGATTATCAGAGATCATTGGAAATGACTAAAAAAGCTCTAAAACAAGATCCCGAAAATATCAGAGCACTATTAATTAAGAAGAAACTGGCGAAGTTGAATATAAAATAACATCTTTATTTACTAACGGTAATGTGAATGTAAACGTACTTCCTTGTCCTAGTTTGCTTTTTACCCAAATTCTGCCGCCTTGTTTTTCTACAAAGTCTTTGCATAGAATTAGCCCAAGTCCACTACCTTTTTCTTTTTCTGTTCCAAGTTTACTAACCTTAGAATCAATTTTGAAAAGATTGTTTAATTGTTTTGGATCTATTCCCATTCCTGAATCGGAAATAGAAATTTCTAAAAATTCATTTTTTCTTTCGGTGGATACTATTATTTTGCCGTTGGGGTAAGTAAACTTAATCGCGTTGGTTAACAAGTTTCGTAGAATTGTGTTTACGAATGATTCGTCTGCATAGACAAATTCTTCAACTGTGTAGTTTGTTTCAATTGTGATATTCTTTTTAAATGCGTTTCCATTCACAATTGGAATGGTAAAAGAAATCAAATGATGGATTGCTATTCGAGTCGGATTGACCTTGATGTCTCCAGTTTGTGATCTTGCCCAAAGAAGTAAATTTTCAAGTAATGTAAAAGCTGACTTGGAAGTAGTTTGAATCATTTGGGTATAATGAATATATTGTGGAGAGTGTTCGTGTGGGACTTCTTTTAATTTTCCTTCGAGTAAATCAGAAATTCCAATGATACCAGCAAATGGATTTTTTAAATCATGAGCAATGATACTAAAGAATTTATCCTTAGTGTGATTAATGTTTTCTAACACATTCATATAATTTTGTAGTTTGAGTTCTAATTCTTTACGTTTTGTAAAATCGGTTACTGCAATCCTACATAGAGGAGTTTCCTTTTCGCTGATTCGTAGTGTAGCATCAAATCTTGCCCAAAATAAATTTCCATCTGCTTTTTGTAATCTGACTTCAAAGGATTGTGGGACAGCAGTAATGAAAAGTTGGGTTCGATGTGACTGACAGGATAGTTGATCTTCCGAATAAATGAAGTTGAAAATTGGTTTATTTAGAATAGATATTCTACTAGTTCCAAGCATTAAGGCAAATGTAAGATTTGTTTCTGCGATAATTCCAAATTCGTCTACAGTTAAATACCCAACAGGTGCTAGATCATAAAGATCAAAGTAACGAACTTGAGAGAGTTCTAATTCTGCGTAAGCTTTTTCTAACTCTGCTTTTTGTTTTTCAAGTTGTTCTTGGTTTTCTTTTAGTCTATGTTCTGCATTTTTTCGCTCTGTAATTAACGTTCTAATGGCAAGGTATTGGTATATTTTTCCATCTTCGTTTTCTAAAGGAGAAATGGTTGTGTCTACCCAGTAATAACTTCCATCTTTGGCGCGATTTTTAATTTCTCCATGCCAAACATTTCCTGATTTCAAAGTAGAATACATATTTTGCCAAAATTCTTTATTGTGAAAACCTGAATTGATTATACGATGATTATTTCCAACTAACTCATTGTAGCTATATCCAGAAACTTCGCAAAATCCATTATTTACATAAAGAATGGTTCCTGCAAGGTTTGTTATGGCGACTATCGCATGTTGGTCGATAGCAAATTGTCTTTGGAGTAAGTCAACATGTGCTTTTTTTAATCGACTGGAAAATTCCTCACATCTTTTTTTTCTGCGAATAGATTGAGAGCCAATTCAATAGATGTATCTAAGGTTTGTTGGTCTACCGATTTGGGTATAAAACCATACCCCGAAACTTTTTTGGCTTTGTCTTTGATAACGGAGTTAGAGTGGCTGGACAAAAAAAGAATTGGGAGATTGTGTTCCTTTAAAATAAGTTCGGCTAACTCTGTTCCATCCAAATTATCTTTTAAGTCAATATCCATTAAAATCAAGTCGATGGAGTTTGATTTTACAAGGTGAAAAGTATCTTCACAACAATAGGCAACAAGCACGAAGTAATCTCCGCATCCTTCCAAAAAGGCTTTCTCAGTCTCTGCAATGGACGGCTCGTCTTCTACTATGAGTATGGTTTTTTGGGTTGTATTCATATTTGTTTTACATACTTTATTGCATTTTGCTTAATTTTTTTGAGATATAGATTAAAAAAACTCGTACAAAGCCTTGTATTTAAGTGTAAAATACCGTAAACATAAGGTTTTTTTAATTTTTAATCATTACGTTTTTCTATCAACCGAAAAAAGAAATCATTAGGATTTTCCATAAAAATTCTGTAACTACTCAGTATAAAAAAGATTGCCACAGAGACCCAGAGGCACGGAGAAATTTAAAGAGAGTCTATTTTATAATATAATGTTTAATTTGGTAATTTAGCCTTGGTTATTATTTTTTGCAATATGGTAATTGAATCCAAATATTTCACTAGATCTCTTTAATTCGATGAATAGTAATAAAAATAGCGTAATCCCATTATTCTCTGTGTCTTTGTGCCTCTGTGGCAAACCACACTGAGTAGTTACAAAATTCTCAATGTTCTTTTTTTGGGTTTTGGGGTAAGATTACTCTTTACACTAAAATCCTAGTATTTAGTATTTCAAAACAAAGAGAGGAAGTCATGAAAATTAGGGATCAGAGAAAGGAACTTTCAATTTATATTAGCAGTAAGGAAATGCAGGGAACTGTTCCTCTTTATAAAACCTTGATAGATAAATTTATATCCATGGGAATAACTGGCTGCACGGTTTTAAAATCAACAGCAGGTTATGGAACCGACCTAAAGGTCAAATATCCAGACGATGCGATTTCTAACCTATGGACTAAGGATTCTACCATTGTATTGCAAGTTATTGAGTCTAATGCAAGAGTGGAAGAAATTGTTAAGATGTTGGATTCTACGATGCCACAGGGTATCATCACTATAAAAGACGTGGATTATATACGTTACACAAGAAGTGTAGTGACACAGGAGGATATTCGATTAGCTGAGGAAGCCTGACACAAAATGACTTGCTAAATACATGACCTCTGTAATTTTACACTACAGAATGTCAGACAAACAAAAATTCACACGAAATTTTTCCATTATAGCACATATTGATCATGGGAAGTCTACCTTAGCGGATAGGCTTCTCGAACTTACCTTGGTTACAGATGAGAGAACCAAAAAAAATCAAAT